>USAD01000052.1 GCA_900552415.1 uncultured Parabacteroides sp. | reverse complement strand
GACGAGGTTTGCTTTGGTTGGCAGACAAGCGATTGACGCCCAAAGAACGGGAATGGGCACAAGGAGCGATCGCCAAGCAAGGAGCAATCAGCCTGGAAAAGGGATTGGACAAGATCCTGGATCTCGCGTTCGAATACGAGGCGGACGGGAAAGGACATTGTCGTTTTGAGGGATTCTCCATCTTCGGAACAGAAGAAAGAGGGAACTACTCAGGCAACCGGCTTGAAACGCAAGAAAAACTACGGGCCTGCCTATTAAATTACCTGTCCGAAACGGAACTGGAACAAACCCAAGAGGCCTTGGGCTCTGTCCTTGCCGATCTTTTCGCGACGTATGAGGGGAACATTGGCGTAGATATGTTAATTCATAAGACCAAAGAACAAACTTACCGTCTCCATCCCTGTGTCGAGATCAACACACGGCAGACAATGGGCCGGGTCGCCCTCGAACTGTTCCGTAAACTGGTCTCACCCGGCGCCACGGGCGATTTCCGGATCAGTTTCGGGAAAGAGCCAGGCCAGGCGCTCGCCCACAAGCGGGAGATGACCGCCCACCATCCTTTGGAACTCGACGGGCAAGGCAAAATACGCAAGGGCTATCTCTCGCTCTGTCCGGTCGACGAGCAAACCCATTATTGGGCGGAAATCTGGATCCAGGAATAAATTCCAAATTGATTTTTATCAATTAATAAAGAGAGAATCCAGAAGCATCTGAAAGATAAGACAAAATATCCTACTTTTGAGGGAACATAATTAATCAACCATAAAAACACACTCATTGTTATGAAAAAAATCAGTCTATCGATCGCGTTCCTTATGATTGGCGTGATCGCTTTCGCGCAACAGGCGCTTTTTGGAGGATCCCAATTAGTCTCTCCTGAGATCCATCCGGACAATACCGTTACTTTCAGACTGCTGGCGCCCAAGGCAGTTAAGGTGCAAATCACGGGCGATTTCCTGCCCAAGGCCAAAATGCAAACCGAGAGAGGCCTGATCGACATTCCCGGCACGACCGACCTCGTCGAGAAGGAGAATGGCGTTTGGGAATACACCACACCGGAGCCTCTGCCCTCTGAATTATACAGCTACTCATTTATCGTCGATGGCTTCAAGACTAACGATCCGTCGAATGTCTTCTTGAACCGCGACGTGAAATCGATCACCAATATTTTCATCATTGGCGGTAATCCCGGAGATCTTTATAAGGTGAACAAAGTTCCCCACGGCACAGTGGCCCGTCGTTGGTATAACAGTCCGGGCCTCGGCATGGAGCGTCGTCTGACAATCTATACACCCGCCGGCTATGAGAACAGCGGCAAGCGTTATCCTGTCCTTTACCTGTTACACGGCGCCGGTGGCGACGAGGAGGCTTGGATCGCTCTCGGCCGTACGGCACAAATCATGGATAACCTCATCGCGCAAGGCAAGGCGAAACCGATGATTGTCGTCATGACCAACGGTAACGCCGGACAAGAGGCCGCTCCGGGCGAATCCTCATACGACCAACAACCCTCGATGAACCAGCCGGGTAATATTCCGGGCAAGTTCGAGGCCGCATTCCCCGACGTTGTCAACTTCATCGATAAGAACTACCGCACGATCAAGCAGAAAAGCGGCCGGGCAATCAGCGGACTTTCCATGGGTGGCGGCCATACGATCAATATCTCAATGGATTTCCCTGACATGTTCGACTATATCGGAGTCTTCTCCTCTACCCTATTCCGCCAAGGTAACGATTATTCAGAAGCCATCGAGAAACTGAAAGTACAATTCGCGAAGAAGCCAAAGCTCTATTGGATCGCGATCGGAAAGGATGATTTCCTGTACAAGAGCTGCACGGAGTTCCGCCAACGTCTCGATGAGAACAATTTGAAATACACCTATTTCGAGAACGGCGAGGGCCACATCTGGAAAAACTGGCGTATCTACTTGTCAATGTTCGCCCCACAACTGTTCCAATAATTCATCACGACAATTAAAAGACAAACAATATGAAAAAGTTCTATTTTCTAATCACTTTACTCTGCGTGAGTGCCATCGCGTTCGCGCAAGAGGCGCTTTTCGGGAACAGCAACCTGATTTCGCCCGAGATCCATCCGGACAATACCGTCACCTTCCGTTATCTGGCCCCAAAAGCCATTACGGTCAAGGTCACCGGTGATTTCCTGCCCACCCAAAAGGTCAAGACCTCTTTTGGAGAGGTTGACGCTCCGGGCACGGCCGACCTGGTCGAGAAAGAGAAGGGCGTTTGGGAATATACCACACCGCAACCACTCGCTTCCGAGCTGTACAGCTACTCCTTCATCGTCGATGGAATCAAAGTGACTGACCCGAACAACGTCTACCTGAACCGCGACGTGACCAGCGTCACGAACATCTTCATCATCAAGGGCGGACAAGGCGATCTTTACAGCGTCAACAACGTTCCTCACGGAACAGTTGCCCGCCGCTGGTACGACAGCCCGACTCTGGGCAAGCAGCGCCGTGTAACCATCTACACGCCGGCCGGCTATGAGAATAGCGGCAAGAAGTATCCGGTACTCTACCTGCTTCACGGTATGGGCGGCGACGAGGAGGCCTGGATCGCTCTCGGCCGTACAGCACAGATCCTGGATAACCTTATCGCTCAAGGCAAGGCGAAACCGATGATTGTCGTCATGACCAATGGTAACGTCGATCAGGAAGCCGCTCCGGGCGAATCACAAGAGGGCTTGCAAAAGCCTGTCATGCGCCTGCCGCACATGATGGATGGTACTTTCGAGGAGAGCTTCCCGGATGTCATCAAGTTCGTGGAGAGCAACTACCGGGTGATCAAGAAGAAATCGGGCCGGGCAATCGCGGGCTTGTCAATGGGTGGCTTCCACTCCTTGCACATCTCGAAACTCTATCCCGATAAATTTGATTACGTAGGCCTCTTCTCATCCGCTATTGGCGTAACAGAGGAGCAAAAGTCGCCGGTTTATCAAGATATGGAAGGTAAGTTGGCCGTACAGTTCAGCAAGGCGCCGAAACTGTATTGGATCGCGATCGGCAAGACCGACTTCCTTTACCAAAACAACGTGGATTACCGTAAACTCTTGGACAGTCACGGTTATAAATATGAGTATTATGAGAGCGAGGGCGGACATATCTGGCGTAACTGGCGTGTTTACCTGAGCCTTTTTGCCCCGCAATTGTTCCAATAAAATAAAAATAAGGCTCTTTTTACGCGATTATTGGTCAAATTCCAATATCAAATCCTCGATAAAGCCGCGATTTTCCTAAATTCGCGGCTTTACTGATTTATAAAAGACGATATTAGATGAATATACATGAGCTTTGTTGCGTAGGCCACATCACGAAGGACAAGATCGTGACGCCGAAAAAAACGGTTTTCATGCCCGGAGGAACCTCCTTCTATTTCTCGCATGCCATCAAGAATTTCGACGACATCGATTACGCACTTGTCACCGCCCTGGCGGAAACAGAGATGGCAGCGGTCGACGCGTTACGTGAGGACAACGTAAAAGTCGAGGTGATGCCCAGCGCGCACACTGTCTACTTCGAGAATATTTATGGCGAGAACCAGGATAACCGGACGCAACGGGTCCTGGCGAAAGCCGATCCTTTCACGATCGATTATCTCCAGGGAATCGAGGCCAAGATCTACCACCTCGGCAGCTTGCTTGCGGACGATTTCTCACTGGAAGTGGTTCGTTACCTGGCCAACAAAGGTTTGGTATCGGTCGACTCACAAGGCTATCTGCGTGAGGTTCGGGGCGAGGATGTCTTCGCCGTCGATTGGCCCGAGAAAAGAGAATTCCTGAAACATATCCATTTCCTGAAGGCCAACGAGCATGAGATGGAGGTATTGACCGGCTACAGCAGCATCCGTAAGGCGGGCGAAACTTTGCATGCCTGGGGCGTCAAGGAGGTGCTTCTCACCTTCGGTAGTATGGGATCTGTCATCTATGATGGAAAGACCTTCCACCAAATCCCGGCCTATATCCCGAAAGAGACCGTCGACGCGACCGGAGCCGGCGATACTTACATGACGGGCTATCTTTATCAACGGGCTAAAGGCGCGAGCATCGACGAGGCCGGCCGGTTCGCGGCGGCTATGTCGACCATGAAGATCGAAGGCAGCGGTCCTTTCAAGGGCAGCAAGGCGGATGTCCTCAAACTGATGGAAACCGCTGAGCAGCAGATCCCCGAATTGGATTGATAACAGGCCTGAGCGTATGCCCTAAAATGAGGGTAAACTCCACCATTTTTACACAATAGTACGTGTCGGCTTACACATGCGTATGTGTTGGCCGACACGAACGTTCATGTCAGGCAACACGTACGTACGTGACGGGCGATACATACGTACGTGTAAATCACGCCTCAATTTTATCCGGGACAGAAAGGAGTTTTCCTCGAAACGGACCAGAGTTTTCTTCGAACAGGACTGGAGTTTTCTTCGGAACGGACTGGAGTTTTCCTCGAACAGGACTGGAATTACCTCCGAACTCAAATTCTTTATTCAATACAAAAGAAAAGAGAGCATGTCTAAACGGGCGAAGCAGCCCACCGACACGCTCTCTTTTTTCCTTATCTTATCTTTCCGGACATCAGAAAGCGACCAAACCGGCCTCTTTCAATAAATCCATAAAACGCATAATATCAGACAGGCTATCCGCATCCGGAAATTGCGCGTCCTGCATCTTCTTAATGTCCAAAACACTTAAGTCGCCAGAAACGGTCAACTTCGCGATATCATCACCATGAGCCAAAGATAAACGGGTTCCCTTCAAGAGACCATATTTCTTCGACAACTCCTGAGGAATAGAATTCAAGACACCATAACCCCGCTCCTTTACCAACGATGTTGATTTCGGGAATACCTTCGAAGCGGCCTTCTCCTCCGCTGTTAACGCTATCTTGTCGCTCACCATGACATCCAACGCCTTCGTGCGGGCTTTCAACGCCATCGCCAAATTCGCCTTATTCAAAGCCAAGGTCGACTTCAATGAGGAAACCAAGGTCTCCAGATAATCCGCCAAGACTTTCTCTCCCGGCGCCAGCTCCTGAACGCTCTTCACCGTCGCAATCTCATTCAAGACCACCGCCTCCTGATCAAACACCGCCTTCTTGTATGCGGCGGCCAATTGATCGGCCGAAAGCTTGTTCCATCCTGACAAATCCTCAGCCAATTTCAGACCAATCCGCTTCTGGGCATTCGAGGCCACCTCTCCAGCGATCGACAGCGCCCCATCCAAGTCGGCGGAAGCGATCGTATAGGCCGTAGCCGATGCCAGGACAACAGCCCGACGCAACTGGGTCGGATCACAAATCGAAGGACGATCGCCCGAGGTATGGTAGAAGTTATCCGGCCAAGTGATCAATATGATTCCCGGAACCTGTACGCCCCAATCGTTAAACACCTGATGGTCGGACGCGCCATAATGCGCGTTGATCGAATAGTAAAATGGATCATGAGAGCCCGTCGTACTGAACACCGGTTTCAACGCCTCAGGTCGGCCAACACCTGTCGCCACAAAGGCCTTGTTCGTCGCGCCCATATAATGGAAGAACGATTCAGCGACATCATTCAAATAATGAGGATTACCCATTGTCGTCCGGTGCATGCACAGATAAGAGCCATGTTTGCTCAGCCAAAGGCCAACCATATCCAGATTGATATTGCACAGCATGTTATCCAGCAAATCCTTATGTTTGATCGCCCAAGGAATGGTGCCCTGGAACTCTGGAACCCAAATGAAGCGGATCGAACGTTTCGGTTGGGGAATCCGTCCGTCACGAATCAACTGATTCAAGGTTCTGGCAGTCTCGACCAAAGCCATAGATCCGGAAATGTTATCATTCGCGCCCAACTTCACATATCCCTCAAAAAGGTGAGCCGAGAAGATGACCTCTCCCGCCTCTGGATCCGATCCCGGGATCACACAAGTTGGCACTTCGATCTCTGTCTCCTCAGTAGTCGCCTCAATCTTCACGTGAACGGTAATCTTCTCCCCTTTCATCAAGCGATCCCGCAGGGCATAGCCGTCGCGAGGCGTCAAGTTGATGCAGAAGGTTGGATTATTACCCCGGATACCGCTATTGGGGATCTGAAGCGGATCGATCAAGGGTCGAGGCGAATAGAAACTGACCACGCCCAAGGCGCCAGCCCCAACCAGGCGATCGTGTACCCGAGAAGCCGCAGCCTCCGTCACGGCAATCTTCCCTTTCAGGTCGAGAGCGGAGATCGTCAAACTGTCTCCTTGGCCCACCCAAACCAAAGGTGCCGTCACATCGGTATTCTTACTACCTTGACCCAAGATCGCGGCCAGATCACGATAATCCGCGATCTTCGCCGTTTTAGGCGATACCTCCCACATGGAGGCGCTGACACCATCCCATGTCTTCGTCTTGCCTAGCTGCTCGACCGTCGCGTTATCAATGCCATAACTTTTCAACAAATTAACCACATACTTGGATTCCATGAAGAGGCCCGAATAATCGGAAGCCAGACGGTCGCGCTCATAAGGCGCTACATCCAAGATATGATAATAGGCCTGCTCGCCCGACGACTCACCGACCAACTGATCATACACTTTCTCATCCAACAGACAATGATTGAATGGCGTAGTGTAATTTTGGCCCTTCACTGTCATAACTGACAGCGCAAGACCAACAAGACATATAAGTTTAAACCGATTCATTCCAATATCCATCTATTTTTCAACCGATAACCAAAAGGAGGAATCTCTATTTATTCCCATTTAACGAGCCGCCTCAACTACTGGATAACCCGGTTTCACGGGAACGGTCTTATCATCCATAGCCGCATTAAGAGCCAACCAAGCCACCATAGCGGCATCAACCGTCAAGTCACTCAAAGACAGGCGCTCATAAGTATCCATAACCGTGTGGTAAGTCCGGTCATATTCCAACTCATCCTGGATAAACTGGAAAGCGGGCAAACCATAACGTATGAACGAGAGATGATCCGTGCCACTCGTCTTACGTAACGTCAGGGTCGTGAACCCTAATGACTCCAAAGCCTTACCCCATTCCTTAAAGAAAGGAACCGCCGCGTCATTCTCCTCCAAATAAATGCCCCGGAAACGACCAGAACCATTATCCATATTCAAATAAAGAGCGAAATCCTCAAAGCCGGACAGTTTCTTGTTCTTCTCGGCATCATACAAATAACGCTTAGCGTAACCACGTGAACCATAAAGGCCCTGTTCCTCGCCACCCCACAAGGCGATACGGATCGTTCGCCGTGGAGAAACCCCTAAAGCCTTGATAATACGCATCGCCTCCATCATGACAATACAACCCGACGCATTGTCGGCACCACCTGTTCCACCATGCCAAGAGTCGAGATGTGCCCCGATCAAAACCACCTCATCCTTCAATTTCGGGTCTGTTCCCGGAATCTCGGCGATAACGTTGTTGATCTTCTGGTTATCAGTAAAGACGTTCTTGATCTCCAGCGCCATCTTAACAGGCTCACCCTTTGTCAACATACGCACCATACGCCCATGATCCTCAATCGGAAGCACAACCTCGGGCAATGGCTCCGGATCGCCTACCTTATATTGCACCCCACGAGAACTCGGGACATTGAAGGTACCGCTTCCCGAAACAACAGCCACGACATTCTCCTGACGAAGCATATCCGTGATCGCCTGCTGCAACTTACGTGCGGCCTGCCAATCGGTGCCACCCCGACGCCGTGGCGCTCTCGGACGAGGATCGAGCGCCAACTCTTCCAACTCCTCTTCCGTATAACGGCTAGCCAAAGGCTCAAACGACATCTCATAAGTCTGCTGAACAGGCATCAGGACAATCTTTCCTGCCAGTTTCCCCTTATATTTTTCCAAATCAGCTTCCTGCTCCACCTCAAGAGCCACACATTCGGCCTCAACCAAACCATTCGTACTGCCCGACCATGCTTTTGGATTCGCGGCGAAAGCACAATAATAGGGCGCCGTCATCGCGGCATAAACCTTCTCGTTGTCCCATCCGCCTTTAGCGAAATCATAAGCGAATTCCGCACGTGGATTGGTCAACCCCATCTCTCCCAGCTTATCGATAACCATCTTCTCCGATCGCAGTTTCATTTTCGAGGCCGCCAACCGTGGTCCTAAATCATCCGTCATAAATTGCGCCAACTCCTCAACATGGGAATTATTGAACGCCTCATTCTTGACCCGAAAGGCCATCTCTTCCGACAAACTCGTTTGCGCATACGATGTTGCCGTCATCAACAGACCGGCGAACAACGGCGCCATCATAATCATCCTTCTCTTCATAACTTTTCTATTTGAATACCAAAACTTCCAATCCTATCAAGGAATAAAAAATTAACATTTAGCAAAGGCCTGAAATTTCATTTTATCATCTCAATGCTTAATGAAATTTCATTTCGGCGCCAAAAATATCGATTATAAACCAAAATAGAAACAATATCCTGTAATATTAACATAATATTCACAAATACTCCGCCAAAGATCCAGTCAAGAAAGAGAACATATCCTTTGCGAAAAACAATCAATCGCCACAACACTTCTCTCCATAATAAATCCAATCGGCACCTTCATCAAAACAGGAATATCCAATAAGAGTCATCTCCAAAATCATAAATAACTATAAAACAATATCTAATCAATAGAAGCACGCAAAATATGACCGATTAGGCCTCCTTATCCAGACCATATAATCTTTATCTATTATTCAAATTAGCCATTATCTTCGCGAAAGAAACATATTAATACCATGAAACTAGAGAAAGAAAAAGAGGAACAATACGGAAAACAGATCCTGGTAATCGGTAGCTCAAATACCGATATGGTAATCAAGGCACGACATTTGCCTCGCCCAGGCGAAACCATATTAGGTGGGACATTCCTGATGAATCCGGGCGGTAAAGGCGCGAACCAAGCCGTCGCCGTTGCCCGATTAGGCGGACAAGTCTCCTTTATCTGTAAAACCGGCAATGACATTTTCGGGCATCAGTCCCAACAACTGTTCGAGGAAGAGGGTATCGATACGACCTTTCTCTTCTCAGACCTGGAAAATCCCTCGGGAGTAGCCCTGATTACGGTCGATGACAACGCGGAAAACTGTATTGTTGTCGCCTCGGGAGCTAACGCGAATCTATTACCTGCCGATTTGAAAAAGGCAGATGAGGCTATTGAACGGGCCGACCTTTTACTCATGCAATTGGAAATCCCAATGGCCAGCATCGAATATGCGGCCAGGAAAGCGGCCTCTCTTGGTAAGCAGGTCATTCTCAATCCGGCACCGGCATCCCCACTTTCTGCGGATTTGTTACGTGATCTTTATCTGATCACCCCAAACGAAACCGAAGCTGAAGCCATATCCGGCATAAAGATTACCGACCTCGACTCAGCGGGACAAGCCGCGGAAGCGATCGCCCGCCAAGGGGTTCGTAACGTCATCATCACATTAGGCGCAAAAGGAGCCCTAATCCATTCAAATGGTCAACAGGAACTCGTGCCGGCCTATCCGGTCAAAGCCGTCGATACGACCGCCGCAGGAGACGTGTTTAACGGAGCATTAGCCGTAGCGATCGCTGAAGGCCGCTCACTCGTTGAGGCGGTCCGGTTTGCCTGCAAGGCTTCCGCCATATCAGTCGGACGGGCTGGAGCCCAATCCTCTGTGCCCTACCGTAATGAAGTGGACATTTTCTAGAACAAACTGAATATTAATTCCTAAACAGATATCATTATGAAAAAAATCTCGCGCTACGCATTAGCGGCATTATCCAGCCTGACTCTTGGGAGTTCCTGCTCTGAGCAGCCCTCAACCCCAACAGGACAAACAATCCCCGAAAGCATTACCATCTCCACCGAAACATTGATGGACAAGATCAAAGGTGGCTGGGCAGGCCAAACCATCGGCTGTTCTTATGGTGGCCCGACTGAGTTCAAATACAACGGCACCATGATCCAGGACTACGTTCCCATCGCTTGGCCCGACGGTTATATCAAATGGTGGTACGAGAACGTCCCCGGCCTTTATGACGATGTTTATATGGACCTGACCTTCGTCGACGTATTCGATCGTCTCGGACTCGACGCGCCAGTCGACTCGTTTGCCATGGCGTTCGCCAAAGCCAAATATCCTTTATGGCATGCCAATCAAGCCGCTAGATATAACATCCTGCAAGGCATCATGCCGCCCGAGTCAGGCCATTGGCTGAACAACCCACACGCCAACGACCTGGATTACCAGATCGAGGCCGATTACGCCGGCCTGATGGCACCCGGTATGCCTAATGCCGCCTCCGAGATCTCCGACAAGATTGGTCATATCATGAACTATGGCGACGGCTGGTACGGTGGCGTTTATGTAGGCGCAATGTACGCCCTGGCCTTTATTACCGACGATATCGAACTTATCGCGACCGAGGCATTAAAGACCATTCCGAAAGAAAGCGACTATTACAAATGCATGAGCGACGTAATCGCTTGGCACAAAGCCTATCCTGAAGACTGGAAACGCACATGGTTCGAGTGTGAGAAAAAATGGAGTTCCGACATAGGTTGCCCGGATGGCGTTTATGTTCCGTTCAACATCGATGCGACCATCAATAGCGCCTATATCCTGATCGGCCTGCTTTATGGCGATGGCGATTTCGAGAAGACCATGGATATTGCGACCCGCTGTGGACAAGACTCAGACTGTAACCCGGCCTCTGCCGCTGGTATCCTGGGAACAATCCTGGGTTATAAACAGATTCCCGAACGTTGGATGAAGAACCTGAGGGAAGTAGAATCGATGGATCTGGCCTTTACCAATATCTCCTTGAACAAGGCCTATCAGATGAGTTATGACCAAGCGCTTCAGATGATCCAAAGAAATGGTGGCTCGGTAGCCGACGACAAGATCACCATCCAGTGCCAAAAACCGGTTGCCGTCCGTTACGAGAAGGCATTCGAAGGCATGTATCCTAAAGAGAAAGTGGCAGTCAACAAACCTTTAAAAGAGGTTGGAGAATTATCATTCGAGGGAAATGGCGCGGTCTTCAAGGGTTATGTCCAAGCCAAAGACGAACATTATGTCGCCAAAGTCGAGATGTATATCGATGGCCAATTGGTCGAGACCGCAAACTTGCCGGCCTCTTTTGCCGAGCGTCGCCATGAGCTGTTCTGGAAATACCTATTACCGGAAGGCAAGCATACGGCAACCTTTAAATGGCTGAACCCGACTGCGGACGCATCAATCCAGATGAGCGAGCTATTAATCTATACGGGAAATAACAAATAAGATCTTCAACGATTAACACTGATATCATATGTATATCGTACAAGATTATCCATTAGCCGTATTCTTTTGCGTCATCACCATGCTTTGCTGGGGTTCATGGGGAAACACGCAAAAATTAGCGGCTCGCAGCTGGCGATACGAATATTTCTATTGGGATTATGTTATCGGCATCCTGTTGCTCTCCCTGCTGTCCGCCTTAACACTCGGAAGTACGGGCGAACAAGGACAGGGCTTCTTGTCCAATCTCTCTCAAGCAGGCATGCTGCCTCTCTTAAGCGCTTTCCTTGGCGGAATCATATTCAACGCGGCCAATATCCTCCTATCGGCGGCAATCACAATCTGCGGAATGTCGGTGGCCTTCCCGGTTGGTATCGGTCTGGCGTTGGTGCTGGGCGTTTTAATCAACTATTTCGGGTCGACCAAAGGAGATCCTCTCTACATCTTCATTGGAGTTACGTTAATCACGATCGCGATCTTATTGAATGGATTGGCTTATAAGAAAGCGCTCTCGTCCACAAGAAATCTTTCCCCAAAAGGGCTGTTCTTATCCATAGCCGCAGGCACTATCATGGCCTTCTTCTATCGATTCGTAGCCGCCTCAATGGATCTCAACGATTTCGCCAATCCCCAACCCGGGAAATTGACACCTTACACGGCAGTCTTCATCTTCTCTTTGGGTGTATTTTTCAGTACTTTCGTGTTCAACACGATCGCCATGAGACATCCAGTAGAAGGTGAGCCCATCAAAGGATCCGGTTATTTTAAAGGAGACCTGAAAACTCATATGGTCGGCATATTGGGAGGAATCATCTGGTGTATCGGACAATCGTTCAGCATGATCGCATCCGAGAAAGCGGGAGCGGCCATCTCTTATGGACTCGGCCAAGGCGCTACGCTCGTTTCTGCTCTTTGGGGTATCCTGATCTGGAAAGAGTTCAAGAACGCGCCCGTATCATCCACCTACCTGAATGTCGGGATGTTCATCTTCTTCCTTACAGGACTCGCATGCCTGATCTATGCGGGCGCATAACGGAACACGATGTTCCGACGACAAAAGTCCATTTTCCAATACACTGCAGTGAAATTTAAAATCATAAGTGGTTGAAAGATTTTTTTGAGTATATCGTATTATGCTCATATAAATCCTCATTATGGGATTCTTGCCC
>USAD01000051.1 GCA_900552415.1 uncultured Parabacteroides sp. | reverse complement strand
CTCCTACGATGACTTGCTTTTCTTTGGCTGCGTCCCAACTACTGTTGGCTTCGTAGTGACCGGCTAATTCCAATACCCGATCGGCAATAAAGTCTTTTCGTGTCCGGTTACTTTCCACAATAGCCGTCATCATGTTCTGCGGTACATCCTGATAATTGGCCAACAACTGTTTGGTGTCTTTGGGCAGGCAATACCCACCATAACCGAAACTCGGGTTGTTGTAATGGCTACCGATACGAGGGTCCAATCCGATACCTTCGATAATAGCAGCCGCATCCAGACCTTTCACTTCGGCATAGGTATCCAACTCATTGAAATAGCTGACGCGCAGTGCCAGGTAGGTATTGGCAAACAGCTTCACGGCTTCGGCTTCTTTCAAGCCCATAAACAGGGTAGGGATGTTTTCCTTGATAGCTCCCTGCTGCAACAAAGCGGCAAAGGTATGGGCAGCCTCTTCCAGACGGGGTAAATTGGCGATAGCCTGAATTGCTTTGTTCTCTTCATCGAACTTAGCCAGCAGTTTTGGGATTCCTACGATAATCCGGCTGGGATAGAGGTTGTCATACAAAGCCTTGCTTTCCCGTAAGAACTCCGGAGAGAAAAGCAGGTTGAAATGTTTGCCCTGCAAAGCCGGATCAGTGGCAAAGCGAGTCTGGTATTTCACATACAGGCTCCGGCAATAACCGACCGGAATGGTACTCTTAATAACCATCACCGCATCAGGGTTGATCTGCAAAACCAAATCGATTACCGCCTCGACAGCCGATGTATCGAAGAAGTTCTTCTGCGGATCGTAATTGGTAGGAGCGGCGATCACCACGAAATCAGCTCCCTGATAGGCTTCTTCGGCATCCAAAGTGGCTTTCAGATTCAATGCCTTCTCGGCAAAATACTTTTCAATATATTCATCCTGAATCGGTGATTGACGGCGATTGACCATATCCACCTTTTCCGGGATAATATCAATGGCCATCACCTGATTGTGCTGGGCTAACAAGGTGGCTATACTCAAACCTACATAGCCTGTACCTGCTACTGCTATTTTCATATTTTGTTTTTTATAGATTTACTTATAAAAGGCGGCATACCATTCGGCAAATGCTCGTAATCCATCCCGCAGGGAAGTACTGGGCTTAAAGCCGAAATCCCGTTCTAAGGCAGAGGTATCAGCATAGGTCACAGGGACATCTCCCGGTTGCATCGGGACCAGTTCCTTATGGGCTTCGAAATCATAATCGGCCGGTAATACACCTGCCCGGATTAATTCCTGCTGCAGGATATCCACAAAGTCGAGCAGATTTTCCGGCTGGTTATTTCCGATGTTATACACCGCATAGGGCGGAACGGGCAAACCGTCTTCGCCAATCTGACGGGCCGGTGCCTTTTCCATCACCCGGATCACGCCTTCCACGATATCATCCACATAGGTGAAATCACGCTTACAATTCCCATAATTGAAAATCTGTATCTTTTCACCTTTTACCAGTTTGTTGGTAAAACCGAAATAGGCCATATCCGGACGACCGGCCGGTCCGTATACCGTAAAGAAACGCAATCCGGTAGAAGGAATGTTATATAATTTGCTATAGGCATGTGCCATCAGCTCGTTGCTCTTCTTGGTTGCGGCATACAAAGAGACCGGATTATCTACCTTATCGTCGGTACTATAGGGCACTTTCTTATTGGAACCATAGACCGAGCTGGAAGAGGCATATACCAAATGCTGAACACCCTCTTCGTATTGTTCATACGAATGGCGGCAAGCCTCCAGGATGTTATAAAAGCCAATCAAGTTGGATTCGATATAGGCATCCGGATTGGTAATGCTGTAACGTACGCCCGCTTGGGCCGCCAGATTCACCACAATCTGGGGCTGGTATTGCCGGAACAGCCGGTTGATCAGCTCCTTATCGGCGATACTTCCTTTGACAAAGGTAAAATCAGGGAAATCAGACAATTCCTTTACCCGGACCTCTTTCAGACGGACATCATAGTAATCGTTCATATTGTCGATCACTACCACCTGAAGTCCTTCGGGATATTTTTTGTAAAGGGCTTTTACCAAATTGGAACCGATAAACCCGGCTCCACCGGTGACTAGTACACGCATATATATTTTGTTATTTATATTTATTCGTTCGCTTGATCGAATCAATCTTTTTTCCCAAACTAATAAACCAGTTTAAGGGAAAAAGGTTCATCGGATTGCAAATCCGATAAAACTAGGAAGACTAATGCCGCTCCTTCTCAAACAAATCCACAAGTTGAACGGTGAACTCTGATGATTTATTCTGTATCGGTATATAATGAATGGTTATTCCATTCATACATAATGGATTATAATAGCACAAACAATTATCTTTTGGCATCTGATAGACGGAATCTCTGTTTAAATTATAACAGAACCGCTCTGCCGGACTTGTTTCCCTTGTCTTACTCATAAAAGAAAGCACTTCGTCTGTTGGAGTAAAAGAGGCAATAATACCTCGTATCTCCCACGCCTCTTGCTTATAGGCTTGCAGAAGGCTGAAATGAACTGGTCGCAACCTCGTTTTTTAAAACTTCTGAAAAGGTATCAAATGGAATGCCTTCTTCCACAGATTGAGGGAGAATCTTCACGACAGAGCCTTGTCGTTGGAAATAGTAAGCCCCCACCTTTGTCGGTGAGATGGTGATATCCGGATTAAATCCATGCTGTTCGCAGAAAGCGACATATTCTTCTTCTCCCATCTTATTCTTCAGCAAATTCAAACGAATCAGGTCATTGATCCTACGCAGAAAATAATCGCTGTGAGTCGTTACTTGCATCCGCCCACCTTCGTTCAGAATATAGGCCAGCAGATCAGCGACCTTGATTTGCATTTCCGGGTGAAGATGCGATTCCGGTTCCTCAAACAAAATAGAATACTCCGCTACCACACCTTTTTGAAGCATTAAGGCAAAAGGTGTCAACTCTTTTACGGAAGAAGCGGCTGCCATAATTGGAATAGGGACCTCCATGCTGGGCTGCTCATAAAACAGGTCATTATCCCGGATTTGAATATTTCCTTGCAGCATTTTTTCACTTAGTTCCTTGTATTGCTGCCTGGTGTCTGTATTGTCTATTTTCTTTGCTTTCAGATCAGAGAAATCCGAAAGAAATTCTTCATACATTCCCATTGAAGCCATCACTCCCCAACGGGTGGTGTCAGATAAACCCACTAAAGCTCCTCGGGAAGGAGGGAGCAAAAAGGTCTTCGATTGCTTAATCCCAAAAATCGTTTTCATTGATATTTGGAATAACAGGTAAAGTGGTATAGCTTCCCATTTTTCGGAACGATGCGGAACACGTACCGAATGTCCATTGTTCAACTGAATTAAGTCGAAATAATCCATCACATCGCCCGACAAGTTCAATACTTCCTTTTTGAACGTATATTTATAATGGTCCGGTACTCCTTTAAACCGAATGGATATTTGGGCCTTTAGAGCAGGATTTCCCAGCATTTGACCTAAATAAGAAACTGCGGCTTTACTACACCAAGCTTCTAATTGAGACAGAGAGAACTCATATAATACCCCTTCTTCGTCATCCGGATGTTCAGCCATTAACTGATTATACGACACGCCTTGCTCCTTAAAGAAATCAGAAAGAGCGTTATCACATATCAGACAATAGATATAATGGATTAATAATGCCGTATAACTCTTACCAGTACCCGATTCGCCAGAAAAAAACATAAAAGGCTTTAATACAATTTTAGAATCCCGTATAGGCCCTAATTGTTCTATCTGTATTTCTATCGTTGCCGATGCCATGATCTTGTATTTTCCACAAAGATAATCCTATTTCCAGAATATTTATATGAGGAGACCGATTAATTACCCGATTGTCTCTCCAGATCTGCCTGTCATAAACTCCTCAGTATTCATCTGCGCTCGTCCCCGTTATCAGCGTGCTTTACCGCTTTCTTGATACACCGCTGAGGATACCTCCATGGTTTCTCAAAAAATCTCCAAACATATTTCTTGATGTGGCCTTCCCTGTCCGTCCAGATTTGCAATCCGGAGCATTACCGTTTTTAATACACGAATTATAAATCCATTTTAGCTGTTAACGATCAGCGGATTTGCATCCGCTGAAACAAAAAAGATTCATCCTGTTCCTCAGGATAGCCCCACCACACTCTTCCGGATCCTCGCATCAATCCCCTCATAAATCGCGTTGACACGCTTCGTCTCCTGGAATGAATATTTTTCCGGATCCATCAGCCGAATATACCCGATGTGTTCCACCTCCTCACGTAAGGTTAGCATCAGAACCGTATGTCCCTTGCGTTCAAAGTCGTTTATCAAGGATTGGAATTGCCGTGATGTTTCTTTACTTACCTCATCCATATAATCCCAAACAATGTAGTTTTGCATGAGATGCCGGGAAGAATCAAAGCGCAAATCCCGTTCACGGATTTCTTGCCCCGGGTTGATATAAATGTTCTCGAGCGATCGTTTTACCTCCATGAAAGCGAGGGAAAGCCCCACATGGGCACAAGCCAACGCCATGGAATCCGAGTCAAAATCGAAGCTCTCTATCAATTTTTTCACCATTTTCCAGGCCGCCTCGTCACAGCACAACTCTTCCAAGAGATTCTCATTTCCGATAGCCTCATCAAAAGAGCGCTCCTGGAATCTTTTCATTTTTCGGGAAATGAGATGAAGCAATTTTATAACTAGGGGTTTATCGGTGTTAAGCTGTTCTCGATAGCTGATTAGCCGTTGTCGCATCGCCTCTATATGATTCTCACGCAAATCATGATGCAAGGCATAATAAACGTGGCTCATCTCATGACCAAGAGCGATAGACACTTGCAAAACAACCAGGAAGTTATAGGCCTCATTGCCTTTAAAAGCCTTAGCCAACTTCTCAACCTCCTTGTCGAGCATGGACAACAACTCCTCCGCCTTCCCATACATATTCCGCCGGATCGCCAGATGATATAAGAGAAAATGATGTATGGCATGCGCTCCGACACGTTTATTCGCCATAAAAAGAATAAACAACATCATCATGGTTTCCAACCGATCATTGAACCGGATCGTTTGGCCCTCAATGTCCACCTTGGGAAGAATAACGTTTTTAACGCTTTCCGACAGGCGGATATGGGTTCCGGCCTCTTTATTGAACCGGTTTACAAGACTTTCGTATATTTCTCTATTATCTGTCATCACGCTCATCCGCCTCTGATGTCGCCACCTCAAGAGCCTCATCCAACGAAATCCGCTCTTGAACCGTGTCCGATGAGAAATAGGTCACCCTAAAGTCCGTATCGCCTGTTAAATCTCGCATATACCTTATTAATATAGGCATATCCTCCAGCTCACATTCCACATCGTAGACGGGAACAGGATTATTCGCACGTGCATCAAAATGCTTCTCAACAACCTTCCTGAAATTGGCCTGAAGATATTCAAGCGCAGGCATAAGCGACTCCAGCAAACGGGTATCCATCGTGACAAATTGCAAATGCGCGGTTACCTCCACAAAACCGTCCGGACGAACGAGCATTCGGATGTCGCAACCGTTACTATATTTTCCCACCTGATAGCGCATCTCCTCGCTTCTCCGCTCACGATCTATCTCCTTGATCACTCGACGAACATTATCATACAAGGTATTCCGTTTGATTCTCGTACCATCCGGATCCGCCAGCCTCGCCAGGGCCATATAGAAGACCTCGCTTTTCGCGTCGGTTTCCTTTACGTGTCGCGCGATAAGCAAAGGCTTCACCACTTTATTCGCAATCTCCTGAGCCGTATCGCAACCGCTCAATATCCTACAATAATGTTCCACCTCATGCTCATCTTGACAATATTGCCTCAAGACGGCGAGTGGCGCAGATATCTCTTTTCTATTTTTCATCGGATGATTTGGCCTGTTTTCCGGTTAGACCGGATGGTTAAAATAGACTTGTCCCTCCCGGTTTACCTTTGTGTTGTCTTCCGGAAAACATGAGTAAACAGGAATTAAATAACGAATTAAACTGATTATTAAAGATGAACGATTTCCATTTCAGAATCCGCCCCTACTCCAAACGGGAGCTGGCGCGACTCTATTTCCCCGACACGGCGAACGACGAGAGTGCCGTGGCAAACCTCCGTAACCTGATCCGGCGTGTGAACGGATTGGGCGAAGAATTGAAAGAGGCGGGCTATAAACCTTACGACAAGATCTTTACACCTAAGCAGGTCGGTATATTGGTCCATTATCTCGGGGAACCGTAAGGGGCTCGCCAAGTGATCTATTATTCACTTGTCAAGCCGTCAGTTATTCACTAGGGGTAACCGCTAGTTGTTCACTTGACAAGCCGTTAGTTGTTCACTTCACGCCCGCGAAATCTTCATTTCCAATAGCCGTCCGAACGGTGGAAACGAAAGGAACAGAACAAGACCGAAAGCGTCGGAAAACCGATTTTCAGCATTCCCGACCTTTGTGATGTCAAAAGAATTGACAGAGTTCACTCAGTATTCACTTTTAATTTTTTCAACGTATGGCACAACCATTCTACGCGAGAAAGATCGACCTGAAAGTCGGGCCACGCAAGGGCGAGACGGTTTACGCCGCCCAAGCTTACTATTACGGGACGATCGAGACAAAGCAAGTAGCGACTCAGATCGCTCAGGAATCAGCCCTTTCACCCGCCGACGTGTTCGGTGTGATCGAACGTCTGGCCTACTATTGCATGACCCATATGGCTCTCGGTTATAAAATTAAGTTAAATGGCATGGGGGTCCTTTATAACGAACTCCTGACAACCAACTCCGTCACCTCGGAAAATGAGGTAACCGCTCGGCTCATAAAAAGTGTCCGACCAGCTTTCAACCCCGAGTACACGATCGTCAACGGCTCGTTCCGCTATGCCCTCTTGCCCGAAAAAGTCGAACTGGTTAAAATCGATTTCAAGGAGGCTACCGGCACGACAACAACCGATGAGTCCGAAACGGATGAGGAAGGTTCGCCGGGTGGTGTCTAAAACGCTTTAAAGAGCGTATCCGAATATTGTGGATATTGTTCCGGTTTAGACACGCTCTTAATCACGAAAAAAATTCAACTATTTTATTAACTCAAAAAACTCAACGCTATGTCAACAACAAACAAAATCGATTGGAAAAGAATCCTTCAGGCCGTCGCGCAAGCTATCATCGCCGCATTAACGGCATTAGGCATATCCTCTTGTGTTTCTTATTTCTAATAGTAAAAACGTATGGTACAAGAATCTTTTCCCATGATTGTCGGTGGGGATGAGGTGCTCAACGAGCGCGACCTGCTGACCCGGGTGGAAAACGGATTGATGATGAATGGAGCGGACAGTGTCCGCTTCATCGTCATCCACTGCTCAGCTACTCGACGCGACCAGGATTATCCCGTGGAACAACTGCTCCGCGACCATAAAGCACGGGGCTTCAGAACCATTGGTTACCATTTCTACATCCGACAAGATGGCACCCTGACCCGTCATCGGCAACTCCTCGAAGTAGGCGCGCACGCCCGGGGTTTCAACCGTTGCTCAATCGCTGTCTGTTATGAGGGAGGACTGGATGAACTGGGTAAACCGGCCGATACCCGTACTTCCCAACAAAAACAGGCTTTGCGGGAACTACTGGAAAAACTCCATCGCCTCTTTCCCGACGCATTGATTGCCGGCCATCGAGACCTACCGGGGGTCCGCAAGGCCTGTCCCTGCTTCGACGCCCGCTGGGAATACCGCTAGTTACTTGGCGTAATGGCCGTAACCGTAATGATACCCATACCGGTAGCCGTAGTTCTTGTAACCGTAGGCCACCGTCGTACCGTTGAGCAACAACGCCATATTCTTGAATTTCTTATCGGCATACAACTGCTCGACTACCGGTAGCATCTCCCGCTCCATCAGGCCGGCACGCACCACGAAGAGGGTCGTGTCCGCCCATTGGGCGATGATCGACGCGTCGGCCACCACCTCCACCGGCGGGCAGTCGAAGATCAGGTAGTCGTAGTCCGCCCGGGCCGCTGCCAGCAGCTCCGTCATCCGCGGGTTCAGCAACAGCTCCGTCGGGTTAGGCGGCACCGTGCCTACCGGCAAGATCGAGAGGTTCGGCACCTCCGCTACCGGCACCACCGCCGTCCGCCAATCGTCCAGACGGCCCACCAGATAGTTCGAGAGACCGCTCGACGGCTTCCGCACCACGCTACTCAGGCTCGCCCGCCGCATATCCATATCGATCAGCAGCACCCGCTTCTCGCGCAGCGCCAGACTGGCACCCAGGTTGAGCGTGATAAAGGTCTTACCGCTGCCCGGGTTGAAGGAGGTGAGCATCAGGGCCTGATGCGCCTGGTCGGAACCGGCCATAAACTCGAGGTTGGTCCGGGCCACCCGGAACGCCTCGTTCAGCACGTCGCGCGCGCCCGGCTTCACCACCAGCCGGTAATCCGGCTTTGCCGCCGATTTGCCGCCCAGTTTCCGCTTCGACTCTCCCTTCGCCAAAGGAATCTCACCGGCAAAGGGCACCGAGAGCCGCTCCAGGTCCTTACGACCCCGCAAGCGGGTATTCATGATCTCACGCAAATAAAGGATACCCACCGGTATCATCAAACCTAAAACAAAAGCAATCAATAGAATCTGTTGGCTTTTCGGAGCCGTCGGGATCATCGAGCCGCGAGGCGGCGTAATCACCCGGTTGTTGTAGGCGGTAAAGGCCTGCGACAGCTCGTTCTCCTCCCGCTTCTGCAACAGGTAGAGGTAAAGCGACTCCTTCACCTTCTGCTGCCGCTCCACCGAGAGCAGATATTTAGCCTGGTTCGGGTTCTAGGCGATCTGCGCCCGGGTCTGCACATCCTGTGTCCGGACGTTCTGGATCTGGTTGTTCAGGTTCGAGATCAGGTTGTCCACCGACTGTACGATCACCTCCCGCATCGCCACCGCCCGGTCGGTCAGGTTGCGCACGTAGGGGTTCCGCTCGCTCGAGTTGCTCAACAGTTTGCTCCGCTCCTGCAACAGGGCGTTATACTCCTTGATCTGATCGTTCACCACATTGCTGCCCATCTCCAGGTTGGCGGGCAAAAGCTGGAACTGCCGGTTCAGCGACTGCCGCACCACCCGGGCCGCCGTGATCTGGTTGCTCAGCTCCATCATCCGGTCGCGGTTGGTGGCCGACTGGGTCAGGTAGAGGTTGGAGGCGGCGTTCACGTCGGGCAGCAGGTTCTCGCTCTTGAAGCTCGAGATGCTGTCGTCCACATTGCCCAGCTCCCGCTCGATCACCTGCAGACGCTCGTTGATAAAACGCGAGGTGCTGACGGCAATCTGGTTCTTGTCCAGGATCCAACGCTCGTTGTAGACCTGGATCAGGCTGTTCAGGATATCCTCCGCCTTCTGGATCGAGGCGTCGGCGATGCTCAGGCTGATCACCGTACTCTCCTTATCGATAAAGTTCACATTCATCTTCGCCGCATAACCGTTGGCCACCCCGTCGACCGCCGAACGGACGTAACGGATCGGCCGGTTGTAATAGTCAGCCCCATAATCGGGCGTAGCGGAGAGCAACAGCGTGCCCACCGGCGTCTGGATCGAATCGCCCAGCGCACCCGTCAGCCGCTCGTCGTATTCCTCTCCCCGATAGCTGAAATCGCTCAGGGTAAACTCGTTTTGAGCGGATAGCTCGATGGTGAAGCTCACCCCTACCCGGCTCGGGTCGTTGAAGATCACCACCACCGGGGCGCATTTATAAAGCTCGCGGGGCTTCAGCCCATCCTTGACCGTAAAGGTCTCGTTCAGCCCCAGGCGGGTCACCACCTCCTCCATCAGGGCAGGCGACTTCATGGTCTGCAACTCGTTGTAGACGTTGGAGCTGTTCTTGAAAAGCCCCAGGTCGGCGAACTCCTCCGCACCCGTAACTGTAGAACCTCCCTTCTGGTCTGACTTGATCAGGACGGCCGCCGAACGGGTATAGACCGACGGGGTCATCATCAGATAAAGGACCGCCACCGAAAGGGTGACCGCCAATGAGATCACGAACCACCACCACTTGCCGAGGCAGAGGCCCAAAAGATCCTGGATTCGCAACGAATCCTCCTCCATAGGGTGAGCGACACCGTTCACCCCTGTTGTTTGTTGTTCAATTGCCATATAGATCTGCTGTAAATTATTTTAACATGAGTAATTATTCCCGGAATCGCACGGTCCGTGCCCCCCAGCCGGAAACAGGATATGTCATAAAATGATCGCACATAGGATAAACACCCTAAAGGACAAAATGTTCATGCGCCTCTGAACGACGCGTCACACTTTACATAACGACAAAGAACAGGGATACACTCACGTGCACCCCCGTCCATCATGTCAAGTAAACCTTAACATTTCATAAAAGAGTCTATAACTCTTTATATATAAAACATGATATTATTCATTCTATTATCTCACAATACCAACGGGAGATTTTCAGGAAAACGCCCATGGTCGCCAGGCAAACCACCACGAAATAACGGTCCTGATAGCGCACCAACTTTCCCTCAATTCCCTTGAAGAGCCCCCGTTTGATCCGAACCGGCTTGCCCGGTCGCTCATCCGCGAAGGATCGATCCGTATAAAAGGTCTCCTTATCCTTATATTTGGGATCACACATGAGCCGGAATTCCACCATCTGGCTGTCGGGGATCTCGTAAAGCGCCCCCGTATCGCGATGGCGCAGGATCCGCACCGCCACCGGACAGTCCGCCAGGATCCGCGCCAAACGTCCGCCATCCCCCTCCTTAGGCAGGAACAGCAGGTTGTGTACCGCAGGAACCAGTTTTATGACACTTTTCCCATCTCCAACCTCCTTCTCTTGGTAAACCCGTGGAATAAAGGGTGAATAACCATTTTCCCTCAGATAGGATTCTACTTCCGATTCTTTCTGGTAAAACGTCTGCAACGCGTACCAGACAGGTGGCGCCGGGTGGTCTTTACAGGGTAACATCATATTTTCCAACTCATTTAGTAAAAAAAGGGTCTCTCATTATTGATTGTTGTTTGTTCTATCTCACACATATAAAACCTCCCCTCCCCATCAGCTAAAGCTTTTGGGCGGCTTAGTATATGACGTAAGGACACAGCCTGCACGTGCGACCTCTGCACAAGAACCACTAGATTCGCGGAAATCATCACGCCGTACCATGACATCGCAAATATAGGCAAAAAATGGACAAATAGTGCGTAAAACATAAACAATCTTTGCGCTTGTGATTATTTGTCTCTTAGCCCTCCCGGTTATTTATAATTTTATAGTCACAAAATAATACCTTAATTTCGCGCCGTAAATTCGAATTTGTTGTCGATGAAAGTTTGTATTGCCGAGAAACCGAGTGTCCCCAGCGAGATCGCGGAGGTATTGGGCGCCACCGACACCAAGAACGGGTATTTGGAGGGAAACGGGTACCAGGTCACCTGGACCTTTGGCCATCTCTGCACGCTCAAGGGGCCGCACGAGTATTCGGAGAGCTGGAAACACTGGAGCCTCTCCGCCCTGCCCATGATCCCGCCCCGCTTCGGTATCAAGCTGATCGACAACCCCTCGTACGAGCAGCAGTTCCGCACGATCGAGGAGCTGATGAGCCGGGCCGAGATGGTGATCAACTGCGGTGATGCCGGCCAGGAGGGCGAGCTGATCCAGCGGTGGGTCATGCAGAAGGCGGGCTGCCGATGCCCGGTCTACCGCCTCTGGATCTCGTCGCTGACGGAGGAGGCGATCCGCGAGGGATTCCAGCAACTCAAGGACCAGGCCGCCTTCAACAAGCTCTATGAGGCGGGCCTCTCGAGGGCCATCGGCGACTGGCTGCTGGGCATGAACGCCACCCGGCTCTATACCCTGCGCTATGGGCAGAACCGGCAGGTGCTCTCCATCGGCCGCGTACAGACCCCTACCCTCGCCCTGATCGTCAACCGGCAGAACGAGATCGACCATTTCAAGCCGGAGCCCTATTGGGAGCTGAAGACGCTCTACCGGGGCGTCACCTTCTCGGCCACCAAGGGCAAGTTCACCGACAAGGCCGAGGGCGAGCGGTTCCTGAGCGAGGTGGTCGACGATCCCTTCGTGATCACCCAGGTGACCGCCAAGAAGGGCAAGGAGTTCGCGCCCAGGCTGTTCGACCTGACCTCGCTCCAGGTGGAGTGCAACAAGAAGTTCGCCTTCACCGCCGACGATACACTGAAACTGATCCAGTCGCTCTACGAGAAGAAGGTGACCACCTATCCGCGTGTCGACACCACCTTCCTGAGCGACGACATCTATCCGAAGGTGCCCGCCACCCTGAGGGGGCTGGTGGACTACACCGAGCTGACCGCCCCGCTGCTGCAGGAGGCCAAGCTGCCCAAAAGCAAGAAGGTGTTCGACAACTCGAAAGTGACCGACCACCACGCCATCATCCCGACCGGCGTACCCGCCCGGGGACTGACAGACAACGAGCGGAAGGTCTACGACCTGGTCGCCCGCCGCTTCATCGCCGCCTTCTATCCCGACTGCGAGATCTCGACCACGACCGTCATGGGTAAGGTCAAGGAGGTGGAGTTCAAGACCACCGGCAAGCAGATCCTCAAGCCGGGATGGCGCATCGTCTTCGGCGCCGACCAGAAAGACCCGGAGGCCGAGCCGGCCGACAACGAGGAG
>USAD01000050.1 GCA_900552415.1 uncultured Parabacteroides sp. | reverse complement strand
TCCGTTCGTGGTGGATGGATTGTGGTCCGTGAACAACTTGACGGATAAACGTTCTCAAAAGGATTATAAAGAATACCGTGTAAACTCCGTTTACGCCACGGCTGATTTCGGCTGGAAGAACCAAATCTTCTTGAACTTGACAGGACGTAACGACTGGTTCTCTACCTTGAACCCGAACAGCAACAGCTATTTCTATCCGTCTGTCACCTTGTCTTGGGTCTTCACGGATACGTTCCGCGACAGTATGCCGGACTGGTTCGACTTCGGTAAGATCCGCGGCTCTTGGGCAAGCTCATCCAACGGTACCGACCCGTACAAGACGTTACTGTTGTACAATTTGCGAGATTATCAAGTAAACGGCCAGAGTGTAGTTACGCAGGGTAATAGCAACCAGTTCCCGAATGAAAACCTGAAGCCGGTTAGCATCAAGGAGTACGAGGTAGGTTTAAACTTAGCGTTCTTCAGCAACCGTTTGTCGTTCGATATGGCGTACTACAACAAGAACACGACGGACGATATCGCAGTGGTTTCTACTTCTAGCGCTTCGGGTTACAACGCAAAGTTTATGAACGTGGGTGAAATCCAGAACCAAGGTTTCGAGTTCATGGTGAACGCTACTCCGGTACACACCAACGATTTCTCTTGGGAGACAACCTTCAACTTCGCTTACAATGACAGTGAAGTGAAGTATTTAGGAGGTGCTAAACAATTACAAATTGATGGAGCTTCTTCTCGTTCGGGTAACGTAACGATCCAGAATATGGTGGGTCAACCTTATGGCGTGATCGTGGGTTACAAATACGCACGCGATGATCAAGGCAGGATTATCCACAAAGATGGTCTTCCTCAAAACAGCGGTAAATTGGAGGTCTTAGGTAATGGTGTGTACAAGTACACGGGCGGATGGAGCAATACGTTGCGCTATAAAGACTTCTCGTTGTCGTTCTTGTTGGATTTCAAGGCGGGAGCCAGCATCTTTTCTGGTACGAACTACTCGCTCTATAGCGAAGGTCTGCATAAGGGAACTTTGCTGGGTCGTACACCGGAGAACCCAGGCGGTGCCGGATTTGTTGGTCAAGGTGTCATGATGGATGCCGATGGCAATATCTTGGGAGAGAATACCGTGGCAGTAAAGGCACAAGACTATCACCAAGCGATTACGAGTAACAACATCGCCGAGGAGTTCGTTTATAACGCTAATTTCTTGAAGTTACGTGAATTGTCGTTGGGTTACACCTTCCCGCAATCCATCCTGAGCAAGATGAAAGTGGTGAAGGGCCTGAGCGTCTCCTTGGTAGGACGTAACTTGTGGACGATTATCAAGCATACCGATAACATCGATCCGGAGTCCGCTTATAACAACACGAACGGCCAAGGTTTGGAGTTGAACGGTTATCCGGCAACACGTAACATCGGTTTCAATGTCAATGTTAAATTCTAATCACGATTGAAGGAGAAAATAGATTTATGAAAAAGTATTTAGTATATATGACGTGCGCCGCTGCGGCCGTGATGGGAACGAGCTGTAGCGATTTCGGGGACGTGAACATCGACCCGGAGCACATGAATGAGACAAATGTGCCGTTGGAAATGCTATTTACCAACGCGCAGCACCAAGCCTTGGGTTCCGATTGGGACGTTTGGCGAAACGGTTGCATTTACTCCGGCCAATGGATGAACCATATAGCTTCGTTGGGTTGGGCAGATTATGCGATGTATCTTTGGAGTGACGGTTATTCCGCCGCTTATTGGGATGGCGTTTATTCGGGCGATCGTGGAGCGATCCGTGATGTGACGAATGTACGTGAGCAATGGAGAGAGGATGAGGATCATCAAGTGGATTATCAACTCGCTCGCATCATGCGCGTCTATGTGATGCATCGTATGACCGATCTTTATGGAGATATTCCTTATTTTCAAGCAGGTCAGCCCAGCGAATACTCCTATCCAGAGTACGACACGCAACAATCCATTTACATGGACTTGCTGAAAGAGTTGAACGAGGCGCAGGCTGCCTTAGATGGTATGGGCACAGCCCCGATGGGTGCTCAGGATGTCTACTATCAAGGTGATACGGAGAAATGGCGTAAGTTCGCCAACTCGTTGATGCTGCGTATCGCGATGCGTATGAGCAAGGTGGATCCGACCACAGCAGAACAATGGGTTAAGACAGCGGTTAATAACGGACTGTTTGAGTCTAATGCGGATAACGCCAAGTTAGAACATCCGGGCGCTGTTACCACGAACGATACTTCCGAACCGTACGCTAAGATTTTCGCACACGAAGATCGTGGTAACTTCATGATTAATGAGTTCTTTATCAATATCTTGAAAAAGACGAACGATCCCCGTTTGCCGTTGATCGCTACGGTTTGCCGGAATCCTCGTACTTCTGTCCAAGACGCTAACAACTTCGATTATGGAAATTCCGATCCGGCTATTCAGAAAGGTATTCCCGATGGTTATACTCATGCGGAGAGTAGCCCGTGGTACATTGGTAGGTATTATCCGGAGTTAATTCCAGAAGTTCTTCCTCCATACGATAAGGATGATGACGAATATGACGAGAAAAAACCGGATGAACCCATGTCTCTCTATGACTATTTCAGAAAGAACTATTCAACAGTAAACCGTCGTACTTATTCTGATCCGACCGCTCCGACATTTATCTGTACTTACGCTCAGACTCAACTCTTGTTGGCGGAGGCCGCTTATAGAGGTTGGTTGAATGGAACAAGCGCATCGGGAAGCGCACAGACTTACTACGAGAATGGCGTTCGCGCCGCTATGCAGCAGTTCTCGCAATTCCCGAATGGTACGACGTTGTATTCCCAATATCTGACTCCGGAGGCTATCGACCAATATTTAGCGGACAATCACAATCAGTTTGATCAGAGTCGTGCGTTGGAACAAATCAATACGCAATATTGGATTAACTGCTTCTGCGATGAGTATGAGACTTTCGCCAACTGGCGTCGTTCCGGCTATCCGGAGTTGACCCCAGCTCACGATCCGTCTAATCCTTATGGTAACTCCGATACGGATGGTACGATACCTCGTCGTTTCCGTTATCCGACTACAGAGTCTTCTGTAAATGGTGTTAACTACGATGCCGCTGTCAGCCGTATGAATGGAGGCGATCGTTTCGATTCTCGTGTATGGTGGGATGTTGAATAATCGACCCACTTCAAAAAATCCTCTGGATTTTTCATAAGTAATATTTTTTATATGATTGCCCTCGCGTTGAGATGACGCGGGGGCATTTTTTTCACCATAGCGATAACACTTTCGTAAAGCATTTCATCCGATAGCTGTTTTTTAAGGTAAAAAAAGTATATTTGTGACCATGTATTTATATAACAAATATCTAATGCCATGATTGATTTATCGCAGTTTACGCCTTGGACGCTCTTCACGGACCTGGGCTTTATCTTCATACTCATGCTGATCGGCAAGATCATCCGCGTCAAGGTGAAATGGGTCCAGCAACTGTTCATTCCTCCGAGCCTGATCGCCGGGCTCTTGGGACTCCTGTTCGGCCCGAACGGGTTGGGTTGGATCCCGTTGTCGGACGCCATCGGCACCTATTCCGCCATCCTGATCGCCCTCGTCTTCGGCGCGTTGCCCCTCTCCTCGCCCAACGTCTCGATGAAGGAGATCGCCCGGCGGGTCGGCCCGATCTGGGCCTACGCGCAAATCGGCATGCTCATGCAATGGGCTTTGGCGGGCCTGTTCGGCCTGTTCGTGCTCAAGCTGATCTGGCCCGACCTGAACGACGCGTTCGGCATCATGCTCTCGACCGGTTTCTATGGCGGACACGGGACGGCGGCCGCGATCGGCTCCGCATTCCAGGATCTGGGCTGGGAAGACGCTACCAGCCTGGGCATGACCACCGCCACCGTCGGCATCGTCTGCGCCATCATCGGTGGCCTCTTTTTCATAAAATGGGCGGCCAGAAACCGGCAGACCGCTTTCATCACCGACTTCGACGAGCTGCCGGACGAGTTGCGGAGCGGCCTGTTGCCCGAAAACAAGCGCGACCCCATCGGCGAGGCGACCACCTCGTCCATCTCGATCGATACCTTGACGTTCCATTCAGCCCTGATCTTCGTCATCGCCTTCCTGGGCTACCTGGCCAGCCAAGGCGTCAAGCAATACTATCCGATGCTGGAACTGCCCGTGTTCAGCTGCGCGTTCATCATCGGCCTGCTCCTGAAAAAACTGTTCGACCTGACGACCGTCAGCCGCTACGTCAACATCCAGACGACGGAACGCCTCAGCAGCGCCTTCACTGACGTACTTGTCGCCTGCGGTGTCGCCTCGATCAAGATGGGCGTCGTCATCAAATACGCGGTGCCGCTGATCGTCCTGATCCTTGCGGGCATCCTGATCGTCTGGTTCATCACCTTCTATTTCGGGAAAAGATTGTCGCGCACCTTCTGGTTCGAGCGAACGATTTTCGCTTGGGGCTGGTGGACGGGAACCATGGCGATGGGTATCGCCCTGCTTCGCATTGTCGACCCGAAACAGGCCAGCAAGGCGATGGACGATTACGCCATGGCCTACCTCCCGATCGCGCCGGTCGAAATCCTGCTGATCACCTTCGTGCCGATCCTGTTCGTAAACGGGTTGGGCCTCTGGCTGCTGCTGGCCTGCCTGCTGCTCTCCATCCTGATCATCCTGCTCTCAATCAAGATGGGCTGGTGGAAAAAATAACCAGGATTACCCCCCGAAACACATACGTATGTGAAAGCCGATACATACGGTCGTATAAATAAACGCGACCGTATATATCGGCTTCCATGTACGTATATGTCAGGCGACAGGTACGTATGTGCAGAATCAATCAAATAAACTCGCTCACCGACGAGACAATGCTACCATCAAAGAGGTTGATAACCCGATGCGCAAAACCGGCGTCGTGCTTTGAGTGAGTAACCATCACGATTGTCGTTCCCTCATCGTTCAGTTCATTCAACAGGCGCATCACCTCCGCGCCATTCTTGGAGTCCAAATTACCGGTCGGCTCGTCGGCCAGGATAATCTTCGGGTTCGAGACCACCGCCCGGGCGATCGCTACCCTTTGTTGCTGTCCTCCCGACAACTGCTGTGGATAATGCGCCGCCCGATGGCTGATATTCATCCGTTGCAAGATCTCCGTTACCCGTTTACGTCGCTCGGCAGGCTTCACACCCAAGTAGGTCAAAGGCAATTCCACATTCTCGAATACGTTCAGTTCATCGATCAAGTTGAAGCTCTGGAACACGAAACCGATATTGCCCTTACGAACCCGTGTGCGATCTTTCTCTTTCAAATGTCCCACCTCTTGGCCCGCCAGATAATAGTTTCCCTCCGAGGGATTGTCCAAAAGCCCCATAATATTCAGCAACGTCGACTTGCCACAGCCCGAAGGCCCCATGATCGCCACAAACTCGCCATCTTGCACTTCCAAAGAGACCTTGTTCAACGCGATCGTCTCCACCTCTTCCGTACGGAAAAACTTGCTTAATCCTTCAATTTTAATCATGACTTTCCATTTTATAATGTTAATATTCCAATTCTTCCTTATCGTGTCGCCTCAACATGGGCTTTTCTTGACAAAAAGTATACAAATCCCGTGCCAAAACAGGCAATACATTATACAGCAACAATTTATCGATTCACTAAAGATTTCGGAGTGTCAAAAAATTAGACAGTAGTGTCCAATTTTTTGACACCTGAGGGCTCATTCCTTCCGGATGCTCTCTACCGGGTTCTCATTGGCCGTATGCCAGCAGCGGGTCCAAACAACCGACAACGTCACCAACCAAACCGCCACGACCGCCAAGAGGAACGCCCAGATCGGCATATCGATCTTGTAAGCGAAGTGATTCAGCCACGACCAGACCACCCAGCAAGCCAGCGGAACCGCCAGAAACGCGCTCAGTATAACAATCCAAGTATAACGCCGCCCAAACAACATCAGGATCTCGCCTACCGAAGCACCCATCACCCGACGGATACCGATCTCTTTCCGGCGGTATTGCGTCTCGAACAAGACCAAGCTAAAGACCCCCATCAACGAGATGATGATCGCCAGGAACGAGAAGGAATAGACCATCCGGGTCACCCGATTCTCTTCCTGATAGAAATTATTGAGGATCGTATCGTAGAACTCCACGTCAACCGGATAGGTTGGGTCGATCTCATGAACCACCTTACGGATATGCTCAACAACCGCCCCAAAGTCGCTCCCCGCCTTGACCCGGATATAAGTACAAGGCAGATGGTTCGCGTTATAATTAATGGCAAACAAGGCATCGGTCATCCGTTGGCGCATGGATGAGAATTGAGGACCTCGTACCACTCCGACTACCGTCATGGGAGTAGAATCATCGGAAGCGCCCGGCATCGCCAGACGATCACCAATCGACAATCCCAACCGCTTGTAAATCGACTCATAAGCATAAAAGTAGAGATTTTCCGAACGTTCCATACTCTCGGTCGGCATCTGCCCATCGATCAACTGGATGCCCATCACGCTCAAGAAATTCCAGCTGACCGAAAGGATCTGAAACGTATTCCGCTCGTTTTTATACTCCAGTCCCCAATACATATATTGATCTCTCGCGCCCAGTTTCTGATGCGAGAAGGCGACATCCTCAATCCCCGGAAAGCGCTTTAACCGTTCCACATAAGCCTCTCTCGACTTGTCCAAGAACTTATTGTCCAGCTCGACCACCAAGACCTGATCCCGATCGAATCCCAAAGGGAAATGACGCATATAACGATCCTGCAAGGCCATGCCTATAGCAGAGATGATCAGAATAATCGAAACCAGGAACTGGAAAAAGACCAAGCCCACACGCAGTCGGCGCCCGGTCGGCGACAGGCCAAACGACCCCTTGAGCACCAGTGCCGGCTGGAAGGAGGTCACATAAAAGGCCGGATAAAGCCCGGCCAACAGGCCAAGCGACAAGGCCACGCCTCCCACCACAAACAAGAGGCCCAAATGCCCCGACAAGGTCGTATCCACATTAAGGAAGGTCAGGAACGCCAACCTGTTCAATTGCGCCACGACCAACAACGACAACAGATAAGCGACCAACGAGAGCCCGACCATCTCGAGCAACAAAGACCAGCGCAAGCGACTCACCGGGCAACCCAGAATCTTCTGCGTATTGATACTCCGCATCCGCAACGGGCCCAGCGAGACAGCGAAATTCATGAAATTGACTCCTGCGATCAGGATCGTGAACAGAGCCACCAACGACAGGAGTCGGGTCGTCTCCATATTGCCACCCTTCGAGATAAACCGCTCCGTCATCCCTAACGAGAAGATATCCGTCAAAGGACACAACGTCAAACTCGGCTTACTATCAGCCGGGATATATGATAAGTTTGAGAAATCAAAGTGCTGGTTAAAGTTGGCGATCACTGCCTCGGGCGAGACTCCAGGCGCCAACAAGAGATAACAGAGATAATTGGAGGCATCCCATTGCCCCTCCGAGGCATCGCCCGGCTGTGGCGTTAAATAAATGGCGTTCTCCAACTGGGTATTCCCCGGGAAATCGGCATAAACACCACCCACCGTGATAAAACTGAGCTTCTCGTTCATCCAGAGCGTCTCCTTCAGGTCGATCCGCCGCCCCACCGCCGGACCATCCCCAAACAGGCGCCGGGCCATACTCTCCGGAATCAGGACCGAGCCATTGGTCCGCAAGCACCCAGCGTCGCCCTCTACCATCCGGAAGCCAAAGATTTGAGTAATATCTGGATAGCAAGCGATAAAACTTTCCCGAAAACCGGTTGGAACCCCTTCCCGCTCCACCGAAATATAACGTTCGCCCACAAAAGGATTAATCAACGTCCCGGCCTCAATATAGGGCGAGGAGGCAATAATCGCGTCCACCAAGGCCCGCGGCAAGATCACGTCGCCCGACAAGCTCTCTTTCGTCTCGATACCGACCCGATAGATCCGTTCCGCTTTCGGGTGGCACCGGTCGAAGTTCCGTTCATAACTGACCTTCATCATGATCACCAGAAAGGCGGCGAAAGCCATCGCCAATCCCACCACGTTCATCACCAAAGTCCCCTTATAAGCACGGGCAACCGACAAGAAATTCGTTAACATCGTTTTCATAATAACCCATTTATCTCGTTTATGACTTCCTTTTCCCTTAAAATAAAGCAAAATTCATGCCATAACAGATAAACGCTTATCTATAAGCATTTTGCGATTTTAATCTATCCCTAAAAGTGTCAAAAAATTTGACACTACTGTCCAATTTTTTGACACTCGACATCAACTCTTCCAATTATCCTATCCTCCCAATTCTTCCGTCATCAGAATGCCCATCATAAGATCTTAACAACAGGCATTATAAATAACGAACAACAGGCATAGAGAAAAATACTATTACCAAAGCAGGAAAATACAATTACCATAGGAAAAAAACGCAATTACCATAGGATGAAAATTTCATTACCAAAAGATGGTAATAAAACAATCAAACCTTGACACAGGGATTCTGTGTCCAAAAGTTTCCATATATAGAAACAATTATTACCTTTGTGATATGAAACGTAAGATAAGAACCTACGGAGGATATTTTGAGGCGTTCATGGCCACTCTGAAAGAGAAAGAGCAGGAAAAAATACAATATGGCCTGCTTCTTTTGAAAACGCAAGACAGGTTGCCTAAGAAATTCGTAAAATTGATTAGGGATGGATTATATGAACTGAGGACCGAATATAACGGAAACATTTACCGGGTATTTTTTATTTTTGACGAAGGCCAGATAATCGTCCTGTTCAATGGATTCCCAAAAAAGACCCAAAGGACACCATCTTCGGAAATAGAAAAGGCATTAAAAATAAAGGAGGCATATTATGGAGACAAATAATCATCAGATTGTGGATTACGATGCTGTTTTAGACGCAAAATTCGGGAAAGAGGGAACTCTTGAACGCACGAAAGCAGAAGAGAAAGCCTATGCGTTCTATACGGGCCAAATACTTCTTGACGCAAGAAAAGAGGCCAAAATGACCCAATCGGAACTTGCCCAAAGAGTCGGGATAAACAAGTCTTACATCTCAAAAATAGAAAACGGGCTTGTCGAACCCGGCGCCGGTCTATTCCTCCGTATCATAGACGCCCTCGGATTAAGATTCGACATCGTAAAACCAATCGCCCAGATGTAGGCATAAAAAAATCCCCGATCTCCTTTCGGAAACCGGGGATTCTATATTTATACGAAATAAGGATTATTCATCAATCAATTCTTGAACACCAACCCATCGCCTACACGGTCGATCACGATCGGACGCTCACGGTTGACATGACCACTCAGCAACTCTTTCGAGAGCTCATTAAGCACCATCCTCTGGATAACCCGCTTAACAGGACGTGCGCCAAACTGTGGATCATAGCCCTTATTGGCGATCAGGTTGAGAGCCTCATCGGTAAACTCGAGCGTAACACCATTCTGGGCCAGCATCTTCTTCACGCCATTCAACTGCAAGCCGACAATCTCACGAATCTCCTTCTCGTTCAACGGGGTGAACATGATGATATCGTCAATACGGTTCAAGAACTCCGGACGGATCGTCTTCTTCAGCAACTCCAGGACTTGGCGTTTCGTGTTCTCGACTACCTCGTCATGGTTAGCGTCAGTCATCTTCTCGAAATTCTCACGGATCAACGACGATCCCATATTGCTGGTCATGATAATGATGGTATTCTTGAAGTTCACCGTCCGTCCCTTGTTATCGGTCAGACGACCATCATCCAAGACTTGCAATAAGATATTGAACACGTCCGGATGAGCCTTCTCAATCTCATCAAACAAGACCACCGAATAAGGTTTCCGGCGGATCGCCTCCGTCAACTGGCCACCCTCATCGTAACCAACATATCCCGGAGGCGCACCGATCAGACGAGTCGCGCTGAACTTCTCCTGATACTCACTCATATCGATACGGGTCATCATATTCTCATCATCGAACAGGTAATCAGCCAACGCCTTGGCCAACTCCGTCTTACCGACACCTGTCGTACCGAGGAAGATAAACGAGCCGATCGGTCGTTTCGGATCTTGCAAACCGGCACGGCTCCGACGTACGGCGTCCGCGATTGCCTGGATCGCCTCATCCTGGCCGATCACACGCTTGTGTAACTCCTCCTCCAGATGTAGCAGCTTCTCCTTCTCGCTCTGCATCATCTTGCTGACAGGAATACCCGTCCAACGAGAAACCACATCAGCGATATCATCGCTATCAACCTCCTCCTTGATCATGGCCGAGGCGCCTTGCATCGTCTTCAGTTTCTCCTGAGTCTGCTTGATCTCCTCCTCCTTCTGCTTGATCTTACCGTAACGGATCTCAGCGACCTTTCCATAATCGCCCTCACGCTCCGCACGGTCGGCCTCAAACTTCAGGTTCTCAATATCGATCTTGTTCTGCTGGATCTTATTGATCTGAGCCTTCTCGCTCTCCCACTGTGCCTTCTGTTTGGTCTCCTCCTCTTTCAAGTCGGCGATCTCCTTATTCAGCTGATCCAACTTCTGCTGGTCATCCTCACGCTTGATCGCCTCACGCTCGATCTCCAACTGCTTGATACGGCGTGAAACCTCATCCAACGATTCCGGCACGGAGTTCATCTGCATCCTCAACCGGGCAGCGGCCTCATCCATCAAGTCGATCGCCTTATCCGGCAAGAACCGGTCGGTGATATAACGGCTGGAGAGCTGTACGGCGGCGATGATCGCGTCATCCTTGATCCGAACCTTATGATGGTTCTCATACTTCTCCTTCAAACCACGCAAGATTGAGATCGTATCCACCTCGGTCGGCTCATCCACCATGACCGTCTGGAACCGACGCTCAAGCGCCTTATCCTTCTCGAAATATTTCTGGTACTCGTCCAAAGTCGTCGCGCCAATCGCCCGCAACTCACCACGAGCCAAAGCAGGCTTGAGGATATTGGCGGCATCCATAGCCCCCTCGCTCTTACCGGCGCCGACCAAGGTATGGATCTCATCAATAAACAAGATAATCTCGCCATCCGACTTCATCACCTCATTTACGACCGCCTTCAATCGTTCCTCAAACTCACCTTTATATTTTGCTCCCGCGATCAACGCGCCCATATCCAACGAGAAGATCTGTTTCGTCTTCAAGTTCTCAGGCACATCGCCCCGCACGATCCGGTGCGCCAATCCCTCAGCGATCGCGGTCTTACCGACACCCGGCTCACCGATCAGGATCGGGTTATTCTTCGTACGACGACTCAAGATCTGCAAGACCCGACGAATCTCCTCATCACGGCCGATGACCGGATCCAGTTTTCCGTTACGAGCCCGCTCATTCAAGTTGATCGCATATTTACTCAACGCCTCATAAGTATCCTCGGCCGACTGGCTGGTTACCTTGTTGCCTTTACGCAACTCCTCAATAGCCAGACGAAGCTCTTTCTCCGTCACGCCAGCATCCTTCAACATTTGAGACGCCGTGCTCTTCTCCGTGAACAAAGCCAGGATAATCGGCTCCAGGGAGACATATTGATCACCCATCTTTGATGAGTAGTCGATTGCCTTTTGCAATACCTTATTCGTATCACCCGAAAGATAAGGCTCACCACCCGACACTTTCGGATACGACTGGATCTCGCGATCCAATACCTGGACGAGATTTCGCATATTCACACCCAACTTCTGGAAGATGAAATTGGTCACGCTCTCTCCCGTCAACATGACCGCTTTCAACAAGTGCGTTGGCTCGATCGCCTGTTGGTTATTCTGTGTAACCATCTGCGCAGCCTGTTGCACCGCCTCTTGCGCTTTAATTGTAAAATTATTAAAATTCATATCTTTAATCTCCTTTTCTTATGTTTCTATCTTTTCGTTTTACGCCTATATTCCTACAAAAGGAATGCCAATTTCAAATACTGCCATATTGTCATATATTAATTATTTTTCTCTGGAAAGAACCTGCCGAAACATCTTCAACCAAGACAAAAAGCGCGACAATAACCATTGTCCGGACCAAGGAGTCGTGTTATCTTCGCGTTACCTTATTATATATAGAGACTCATTTATGCAAATCATCCTCTCGCCGGCGAAAACCATGACCGGCACGACCGATATTATCGCCCCACAGGGCTCTACACCTCGCTTTCAGGACGAGGCTCAGGCGCTCGCGCTTCTCATGGCACAACTTCCCTCCGAGGATTTGGCCGCGATACTCAAGATAAGCCCTAAAGTGGCGGCCGACGCCTATTGGCGTTTCCAGGAGTTTCACTCGACAGAGCGCCCCGGCCTGCAGGCAATCCTGGCCTATACGGGCGTCGTATTCCAGCACCTGCAACCCGCCGATTTCACGACAGAGGAGTTCTTGTTTGCCCAAAAGCATCTTAAGATCGCTTCCGGTTGCTACGGCACCCTTCGGGCGCTCGACCTGATCAAGCCCTACAGGATGGAGTTCAATACAAAGGTGCCGGACCTGCCCGAAAGTATTATCGCCAATTTCTGGAAAGAGCGGCAAACCCAAACCCTGATCGACGATATCCGTAACGACGACGGCCTGCTGGTCAATTTGGCCAGTCAGGATATCCAACCGGCCTTTCACTGGAAAAGAATCGCCAGCGAGACACGAATCATCACGCCCGACTTCAAGGTCTACAAACAAGGGAAACAGAAAACGATCGTCATCTACG
>USAD01000049.1 GCA_900552415.1 uncultured Parabacteroides sp. | reverse complement strand
GGTAAAGGATTGATCGACACTGAAGCCATATAAAAGCAAAGAGAGACACTGAAAAACGTGGATTGATATTCCACAGAATTCGGTGTCTCTCTTTTTCTAAAAAGCGGTTTATTCTACAGCGCAAGTTTATCAATCCATTCCTGGATCGTCGCATCGCTCGCCCGGTTCAACAGGCGGCCATCCGACCATTTCAATTCGGGATAGCTCTTCCGCAACGCCTTCACGCTCTCCTCAATACCACTGCTGCCCGAGGTCGCGAAAGGAATCAATCGCTTTCCTTTCAAGTCGTGGTTCTCAATGAATGTATTAATGACACGAGGCGCGGCGTCCCACCAAATGGGATAACCGATAAAGACCACATCATAACCATCCAAATCCTTCACAGCCCCTTTCAAGGCCGGACGAACCTTTGGGTCTTTCATTTCTACAGAACTTCTCGACTTATCATTACGCCAGTCAAGATCGGCACTCGTATAAGCCTTCTCCGGCACGATCGCATACAGCTCGCCGCCAGTAGCGCTTGCCAACTTTTCCGCCACACCAGCGGTTGTCCCAGTCGCCGAGAAATAGGCGACCAACACTTTTGATGATGTTCCCATAGTCTGATGATTTTTCGCTTGTGCGCCACCAACCCATATAGTCAGGGCAAAAAGCATTGTAAATAATAATGTTAACTTTTTCATCTCTTTTGTCCTTTATTTTACGTTATTCATCCTAAAGATAACGAACCTCTCCAGATACCTCAACAACTATTTCACGGGAAAAATTACCAATATTACGGTTTCCCATTAATAACCCACCTGTTTCTGTTGCGCAGCGTTATAACGGTCACCCACCACGGGAATAACGGAGGTCGCCTCCTCCAATTCCTTCCAATCCGCCTCAGGCAAACTGAAATCGAGAGTCCTCAAGTTCTCCTCCAGATGAGCGAGCTTAGTGGTTCCCGGAATCGGGACGATCCACGGCGCCTTCTGGAGCAGCCAACCCAAGGCCACCTGGGCGGAGGTCATGCCCCGAGTCCGTCCGAACGCCTGCAATACGTTCACAATACGGGTATTGGAACGAATGGCTTCTGGCGTAAAGCGCGGGAGGGTCGGACGGTTGTCATTATCCGGATCAAAACGGGTGTACTCATTGATACATCCGCCCAGGAAACCACGATTCATCGGGCTATAAGGGACAAAACCGATACCCAATTCGCGGCAGGTATCGAGCACGCCATTTTCCTCCACCAACCGGTGCATCAGATGATACTCACTCTGGATGGCCGTCAACGGACAGACCGCGTGTGCCTTCCTGATCGTATCGGCACTCACCTCGCACATGCCCCAATGGAGCACCTTGCCCTCGCTGATCAAGTCGCCGATCGTCCCGGCCACCTCCTCAACAGGCACGTTTGGATCGAAACGATGCTGATAGAACATCGAGAGACAATCGACCCGCAAACGCCTCAACGACTCCTCGCAATAACGACGGATCGTCGCCGGCCGGCTGTCTTGCCGCCCCGTTCCCTTGCCGTCGATCACCTCATGCCCGAATTTCGTCGTGACATGGATCCGCCCCCTGAACGGCTCCAGGGCCTCGCCTGCTAACAACTCATTAGTTAGAGGTCCATAAATGATAGCTGTATCAAAAAGTGTCACACCACGATCGACCGCCTCATGAAGTAAACGAACACACAAGGCCTTGTCCGGATGTTGGCTCCGGTTATAAGTCATGCCCATCACTCCAAATCCCAAAGCGGAAACCTCTAGAGCGGCTTTCCCCGTACCAAGTGTCCGCCGGGCAGCTAGCCGAATACCTCCAGCCTCGTTAACAGAATCCCCTTTCAAAGAGACGCCACCGGCCGACGCCATAACCTTTCCACAAACCGGGGCGACCGTCAATGCCGCCATCGAGACCGCCCGTCTCAAAAAAATGCGGCGGCCTATACCCATATCCTGTCTCATATCTTCTCCTCCTGATAAATTTAATGGATAGAAAAAGCGCCGTCAACCAACAAGGCATGCCCATCCACAAAACTGGCTTGCGGACCACACAACCACAAGACGGCATTAGCGATCTCCTCAGGCCTTCCCAAACGCCCTGCCGGGATATCCCGGACCAGCTCCTCGCGCAAGGCAGGATCCCGGCGAAACAAATCCTCCGCCATAGGTGTCTGGATCGCGCCCGGACAAACAGCATTAATACGAATACCGCACGCGGCATAATCGATTGCGGCAGTACGGGTCAAGCCTATCACCGCATGCTTACAGGCAATATAGGCGGCCTGACCTGGAAACCCAGTGACGCCACCTTGCGAGGAGGTATTTACAATCGCTCCCCCACCTTGCCTCAACATCTGAAGAATCTCATAACGCATACAATTCCAAACGCCCTTGAAATCGACCGCCACGGTCCGGTCAAACTCCTCATCCGTAATTTCCGCCATCGGACGCTGTGGCGTCTGTATACCCGCATTATTCAAGGCGGCATCCAACCGGCCATAATTAGCCACAATCCAATCGACCATCCCTTTTACGGCCTGCACGTCCGACACGTCGCAACGATAACCGACAGCCTGATAACCCTCGGTCGTCAATTGGGCAGCCTGCCCGCATGGATCTTGGATATCCACCATGACGGTGATATAACCCTCATGGGCAAAAGCCCGCGAGCAAGCCAACCCAATACCCGTCGCCGCACCAGTCACCAACGCGACTTTCTGTTCTTTAATCCTTGTCTCCATAAACTCTTGTTATAAATTATCCGGAAACAAAATTACTGGAGGCCAAGCACAAAGGCTTTGCCTAAAAGGCCAAAACGCTTTGCCAGGAAGTCCATAGCCGAAACGGGGCAAGAGAGAGGTCAGCGACTCGCTACTCCCTAGCCAAATCGCCCGTCGGCGCCACGCCATAACGAGCCTTATAGGCCTTCGAGAAATGGGAAAGATTCTTGAAACCGACATCCAGGCAAACATCCGACACCCTCTTCCGCTTGTCGCGCAATAACTCATAAGCGGCCTCCAACCGGCGCCCGATAATCCACTTTTGGGGCGAAAGGGAACTGTATTTCTTGAAATCACGCTTGAAAGTCGAGAGGCTCCGGCCCGTGTAGTTCGCCATCTCCTCCAATGAGAGGTCGTTCATGTAGTTGCGCTCCATAAAATCCATGAGATCAATCTTCCATGGGTCAACAAAGTCGAAAAGCGAGGCATAAGATTCTTGTCCGTATTCAGGAGCACATAAAGGCCTTCCTCCATCTTGAGCCTCAACACCTCCTCGGAAGGCCTCATCCCTGAATCGAAATAGGGCAAGACCGACTCGAAAAGACTCCGGATATCCGGACGGCCGGCAGGCAACAGGTACAGGCTGCCCTTCTCTCGCCGTGCGTGCCCAGGAAGCCTATCCTTATCCATCTTCTGATAAAAGTCGCGCAAGAAATTCCGGGAGAACTTCAAGACCACCGAGCGATATGGCACTCCTTCCCGTACCCGCTTCCGCAGGATCATCCGGTTATCACGACGCATAAACGCACATTCCCCTTCACGCAACAACGTACACTTACCATATTGCTCAATCTCCAGTTCTCCTGAGCACAAATAAATTAATGTATGCTCCCGGTTGGGATGCGAGCATTGCTGATCATTCGTAAAATAACTCGCAATAAATACATTCGAGTAATCCAGGACCTTTAATTCTTCCATTTATAACCTCCTATCCTACTATTACGCAAATATAGAAGGAATACAAGTGAAATTCTTTGCTCAAAAGTCCAAAATCAAAAAAATAAAATTTCCGTTCCAAATCCGCAACCAAATTTCCAGTCTTCTCGTCTAATAGTTAAATTTCAAAATGTATATCATGAAAATTCTTTTGACAACATTATTACTTCTAATGCACTGCGGCCTCAGCTGCCTCGCCCAAATACAGATCAAGGGGACAATCAAGGACGAGAAAAAAGCGCCCCTCGAATTTGTCAATATCCAATTACGGAACACGGACTCGACAATGGTTGCCGGAACCACATCCAACACGAAAGGCTATTTCGAGTTGAATGATGTCCGGACAGGAAGCTATCGCCTCACCATCTCTTATGTCGGTTATCAGACCCAGGAGATCGAGCTGAACGAGATTTTCCAATCACGCGACTTGGGCGACTTGATCCTACAGGAAGACGCGTTCTCCCTAAACGGCGTTTCGGTCACCGCCGCCGCGCAACGCAGCAAGGTGGATCGCAAGATCGTCTATCCTTCCGAGCGACAGGCCAAAGTATCGGCTAACGGTGTGGAGCTTCTGCAACAACTGATGCTTCCCCGTTTACAAGTAGACCCGATCAACAATACGATCAAGGTGCCGGGCGACGGCGAGGTCCAGCTTCGGATCAATGGTGTCAAGGTGACCATACAAGAGATCCGGGCCTTACGTCCCGACGAGATTATCCGGGTAGAATACCACGATAATCCGGGCTTGCGCTACGGAAATGCCGAGATCGTGCTCGATTATATTGTCCGCAGGCCGGAGACCGGTGGTAACTTCGGAGTCGATATTATGCAATCGCCACACGTGGGTTGGGGCAATTACAGTGCGAACATGAAAATCAACCATAAGAAATCGGAGTTCTCCGCCAATTTCTGGGGCGGACCACGTAATTTCTATGGAATGTATCGGGACAATATCGAGGACTTCAATTTAGGGAACGGCATCGAACTGCACCGTTACGAGAAAGGCATCCCCTCTAGAATGAAGATCATGCAGCAATGGCTGAACGTTGCTTACAACCTGCAAGACAACAATAAATATCAATTGAATATCACGCTCAACTACAGCGGTTACAACCAGCCGATATCCCGATACAAAGGCCAGTTGATCAACCGGAGCGATGAGACAGACTACGTCGATATGCTGGACGACAACAACAATAACGAGCATACGCCATCTCTCGATATCTATTACCAACGCAATCTCAAGAAAGAGCAGACCTTGATCCTGAATGTGGTCGGAACTTACAACAAGAGCTTCTCGGACCGGCTCTATCAAGAGAGCCAGGGCGACGAGATGCTGACAGACATTCACAACAAGGTCTATGGCAAGAAATATTCCCTGATTGGCGAGGGTATCTACGAGAAGAAGCTGGCGAACGGCAATCGTTGGGGAGCGGGCTTGCGCCATACGCACGCCTTCTCGAACAACGATTACATCAACGGGCACAATTATCACACCCAGATGCAACAGGGACAAACCTATCTTTACGCGGAGTTCAAAGGAAAAAGCGGCAAGCTGGACTATATGGCGGGAATCGGTGGCACTCGCTCATTCTATCGCCAGGAAGGAAATGTTGACCTTTATCAATATTATACGTTCAATCCCCGACTGACCTTGAAATATGCCTTCACCGACCGGAGTTATTTGCGCTTGCGGGCGGCCATCAGCAACGAGATGCCCTCTTTGGGCGACTTGAGCGCGGTGGAGCAGGAAATCGACTCCCTTCAGATCCAACGAGGCAACCCGAACCTCGACGCCTACCTGCACTACAGCGGTACGCTCGATGGCGAATGGTCGAAGGGACTTTTCTACGCCTACCTCAGCGTCACCTACAATTATAAACCTAACGCCATCATGGATGAGAAGTTCGTGGAAGGCGACAAGATCATCCAGACCTGGGACAACCAGAAGAACTGGCAACGTATTGCCCCGATGGCGCAACTGCGCTTCGGACCGATCGCCGATATCCTGCAGTTCTCCTTCAGTGGTGGCCTGAATCATTTTATCAGCAACGGCAACCATTACCGGCATCGCTATTCCAACTGGTGGCTCGATGCCAGCCTGTCGGCCAACTGGAAGAATTTCTCGCTCATGTACCAGATCATGACCAATCAAAACTGGTTCAGCGGCGAGACCTTGAGCGGTGGTGAGAACATACAAGCCATCCTATTGAATTACAAATGGAAGGATCTGCGAGTTGGCGTCGGAATGTTCAATCCCTTCACGAACGACTATAAGGTCCAACAGGAGAACTGGAACCAATACGCCTCCAGCAAGAAGGCCAACTACATCCAGGAGAGCGCACAGATGTTTCTCCTGACCTTAAGCTACAACTTCTCGTTCGGCCGCCATTACAACTCGGCAGAAAAGAAGGTACACAACGAGGATTCCGGCTCGGGTGTCATGCGGACGGGAAAATAGCTCGCCGCACGCCCTCCAGCGTATCGGGAAAATCAATGCCATAGGAGCGGATCCGTGAGATATCCATCGCTAAATTACGAGGATGCTCGGGGAAACGCTCCGCATCAGGCAGAATCCAACGCTCGGGAGCCCCGTAACCCAACAACCGGGCCGCCTGAATAAAGGTCTCATAAGAGCTCAAACGGTTCTCGCTCCCGAAATTGTAGGCACCACCCGGCAACCGCAAGCAGGCTTCCAAGCGGGTCACCACGGCCCGGACATCGGTAATGCCCCGATACTCGCGAGTGGCGACACGCAATAATGTTCCCTCTTGATAGGCCTGACGCAGATTGACCAACAAGTTGCGATTCAGCTTAAGAGGACTATCCGGCAGGTCGTACATCCAAGTCAGCCGAAGCCCGACCGCCGTAGGATCGATCGCCCGCACTCGAGCTTCCGCCTCCAGCTTGTTCCGACCATAAACGCTGACCGGACAAGGCTCGACCGACTCAGGCAACGGACCGCTCTCAGCGTTCCCGTTATAGACTTGATCAGAACTCATATAGATCAGCTTACCACCCACCTCGGCACAAGCACGTGCCACATGCTCCGTTCCTAAAACATTGACGGCGAACGATTCCTCCGGATGCCGCTCCGCATAGCCGGTATCCGAGATCGCAGCGCAATGAATCACCACGTCAGGCCGATGCTGGCCGAACAGACGACGGACCGATTCCAGATCGGAGATATCCATCTCCTCATGTCCAATCGCGATCACCTCATAACGCCCTGTGTAGTATTGGGCGACACGGGCACCCAAGAACCCATGGGCGCCGGTTATCAACATTTTCCTCATAATCTTACTTGTTAATCATTAATTCATGCCGGCCCGGATTAAAATATTCCACACGCTCCTTCGCCACCGGCACTTCCGCTCTTGTCCCCTCAGGCACGACCAAAACCATCCCGATCCGATCTCCTTTCTTCTCCAACGAAACCTGAATCAGGCCATAACGTGTATCCACCGTGGCGGAGGCTTCACGCAAGGAACCCATCATCGGAGCAACCCGGAACGAGTGGAAACCGGGCGACGTCGGCTCAATTCCACAGACCTTCTGGCTCAACAGGGTCAATGGTCCACCGCTCCAGGCATGATTGGTCGTTCCACCGCCAAAACCTTCCGCACCAATACCCCAACCCTCAAACAAAGTCGTATATTCGTCATAGGAAAGCATCTTCTTATAACGCCGGCGCATCCGATCAAACGCCTCATCTGGTTCTTCCATCCGGAAAAGCGCCTCCAGCACATATTTCTCCATATAAGGGCTGGCATGTTCCTCCTCGCGCAGCACCTTCAACAAAGCCGGATACTTATCTTTCGAGGCCAATCCCGAGACCACCGCCATCGCCTGGGCCCGATCGTCCGTCTGCCCCTCATAGTCGGGCGAGCGATAGGCACGACCCGTCCAATAGCGCTCGTCGAAATTTCCCGCCAAATCACGCATCATCCGATCGATCCGTTCCACATCCGCCATCTTGCCCAACTGAATGGCAAAAGCACGCTCCGCCTCCAAGGCCAGATAATACCAGCAATTGGTCAGGACACCCAGGTCGACATGCTCACCCCAATCGCCCCAGTTCCAGTCTCCGGGCCGAACGATCGCCAATCCCTCGTCGTCCACTTGCCACACCTCGTGCAGATAACGGTGCACACGATCATAAACATCCGCCACGAAAGAACTGTCGCCACTATAATAATATTGTGTATAAAACCCATACCAACCCACCGAGGCCAGCATCTGCAAAGGCAACTCCTTGCGCCAGTTGGCCGAAGGCATGGGCGAGAAGATCACCCCATCGGGCCGTTGCCAGTTCATCAGCTCATGGATGCCCTTCACCGCCAACTTATGGCTCGAGGGTGAGAGCGCATAGAAGGTCTCGCCCAACTCATTTACCTCATCGCCCCACCATTGTGCCCGCTCCCGATCGGGACAATCCATATAGTTGTCTCGCATCGTCACATACAAGGTACGGGCCGAACGGATCCAAAGCTCATTCAGGAAGGGATCGTCGCAATGGAAAGCGCCAGTAAAGGCCGCATCATAGCCCGTTTCCCGATATTTCACCTCCAACACCTTCACGCTATCGGGCAAAATATAGAGCATCTCATGGCCGTTCATCCAACCCAGGCTCTCATACGCCTGCACTCCTTCCCGAGTGATGTATTCGGCCCGGACATTCAGCTCCGAGCCTCCCGCATAATTATCGGTCTGTATACGGATCATCTTACCCGCCGGCGCTTCCACCTTCAGATAAGGTGTCGCCTGGCAATTATAGGGCAAGCGGCAATAGAGCGTATCACCCGCTGGAGATTGCCGGACCTCGACATAAGGCTTCAGTCCATAATCCTTCCATAACGGGATCGGCCGTTCCACCAAATGTCCTAAAGGCTCTGATGCGGCGTCGGCGACCACCACGGCGGGCGGTAGGCTTTTCTCATAATCGGGTTGGTTCCATCCTATCCGTTCCAGACGGGCATCAAAACGGATATTGCTCTCCGGCAACCGATAATTCGGAAAAGGTGCCTCCGTATTTTGATAAGCGTCGTAAAGATCACACTGCCAACTGCCATCCGAGAGGATCTCGATACCTGGCGCCACCGCCTCGAACAACAAGGCTGCCAGCCCACTGTTTACATGAGTAAAGCCGCTTTTCCCGAAATGCCAGAGAAGGATCGCGATCGTATTCTCGCCCTCGACAAGATAAGGAGCGATATCCACCGGATCATAATAGGTTCCGTCAGGCGAAGGCCCTCGCTTCAATCCACCCTCGAACACCGCCAGCCGGCCATTGACCCACAACCAATATTTGGTATCGGCGGCGATCCGGGCAATCAACTGATCCGGCACCTCACTAATCGTTACAGTCTTGCGATAAACCTGCCAAGTGTTCGTCGCGCTCTGGCAACGGTCCGCGTTGATCCATTGTGCTTTCCAATCCGATCCCGCATGAAGGCCCAAACTTGCCCATGCCAACAACAATATCCCAAATAATTTTCTCACCATCGTTCCACAATATTAATCGTCCACTCCAAGAATCGTTATCTCATCAGGTGCGTTAACGTGACTTCTAACTTCTCCATCCTCACCCTTTTCATGCCGGACCTTAATCTCGCCATAGGGCGTAGGGAAAGTTCCCTCAACCCATGCCAAGTCGCCTAAATGCGGCTCGATACGAACCACCCGGCAACCCGGCTCCACCACCTGAATGCCCAACACATATTCGCTCAACCAAGAGGTCGGTCCGGAAGCCCAACCATGACACAAGCTGTGCCGAAAGCCCTTATAACAATAGGCTCCAAACTCTCCGTGAATATCTCGCATACCCGCAGGCACCAACTCGTCGATCGGCGCCGCGCCCGGCAACCAATCCAAATCAAAATCCTCCCAAAATGTTGTCGCGCCCAAATCAAGCATCGCGCCCCAATATTGCCGGATCCGGTCGAGCGCACCCTCATAATTCCCGGCAGCCGCCATTGCCCGAAGCATGTAATAACCATAAAAAGTGGAAAAGCCTTTGGCGCCATTCACGGAAAGATAACGACGATCAGCCTCAACCGGATCCATCAGCCCGGAGAGCGCCAACAAGGCGGCCGCCTGCTTCGATCCCGGCGCGTCAGGAGCGACACCCGAAGTAAACAACGGCTCCGTCACCTTTGGAGCAGCCTCGATCATCCGTCGCATGACGGTCTGGCACTCATTCGCCAACTCACGCTCACCCAACACCTCACACAATTCGCTACCATCCTTCATCGCACGCACCATCAAAGCTTGCAAACCCGCATTGATCGCCGCCGGATTCGCGTTGGATGGCCAATCCAGGAAACGGTTTCCATCCAATCGTTCCACACCGTCTGCCCCAACCTTAGAGATCAAATGACGAAGCAAAGCGGTCAGATACGCTTTTTGGTTCTCCAAATAATCCAGATCTCCTTGATAATAATACCAATCCCGCTGGATCAACAACCACCAAATCGAATAAGAGCTGATCCCGTTCATCCATCCGGGCAGTGACGTGATATCACGAGCCAGGTCGAGACTCTTTGGAACCACCTCGTTATAACCGAAGACCGAGTTCACCGTCATTACCTCGGGATGCAAATCGCCCACCCAGACCAGACGGTCGCGCTTGACGCCATCCCAAAGATATTCCTGCATATTCAAATGAACAGTATAGGCGCCCGTCCTCCAAATCTCATTCAGACGCTCGTCGTTACAACGGAACGAGCCCCGATAAGGAATATCCCGAAATGTAGAGATCGCCCGGATCTCCTTGAGGCATAATTCCGCCGAATCGTCAACCAGATCAATACGGACAAAACGAAAACCGGTGTTTCCAACCTCCAGAACGCCTAACCAAGGAAGACGAATCACGAAATCACGCATGGCGTGATCGTTGGTCGCTCCATTTGCCCCATCGATCTCGCACATCGCCTCACTGGCCGACTCACCAAAGCGGATACGTACGGCAATCGGCTCGTGCGATTCGGGCATTCCGGTTACCAGCTGCAAACCACCTTGCAACTCCCGGCCAAAATCAAGCAAAATCGCCGGATGCGACTGGTCCGTACTGCTCATCTTGCAAATCTTGAGATTCGAGAGATCCGACTGTCCGTTGCCAGGCTGAAGCAAATTCTCGCTTCCACGGATCAAGGCACTGTCCTGTTGCCAGACAATACGAACAGGCGGCAAATATTCCCTTGTCCGACCGTCCCGCTGCTGGGCCGATAACCCGGATATCCACAACAGGGACAATAAGAAAAATAGTGTTCTCATGGTTTTCTTCAAATTAGATTAAGATTATCCGTTCGTAAAGATAGGCAATCTCCACCAACGCCTACTTTTGGAAATGATCTTAAACTTCACAAAATTGACAGGAGGGAAAATGGAAGCAATAAAAAATCCCTGCGGCCACTCCAGCCCAGGGATTCAAAATCACACACAACAATTTTAGTTTCAGATATTTATTCTTCTACTACCTCAAAATCATCTTTTCCAACGCCACACAATGGGCACACCCAATCAGCTGGGATATCCTCAAAAGCTGTTCCTGGCGCGACACCACTCTCTGGATCCCCGATAGCGGGATCATAAACCCAATCACAAACGGTGCATCTGTACTTTTTCATTTCTTTACTATTATAAGGTAAATACATTCAACCCTAAAACAACACCTTCACACGTTTTGTTCACGACACGCCCTAAAAATTAACCAATCGTATAACCTTCCGACTTGAATAGGCGCTTAGCCGTCGCGCAATCGAAGCGCTTCCACTTGGTGACCGCCAGATCGGTATCCCTTGGGATCGCACCCGTCTCGATCACGACCACATTTGCGCCACTCGCCAAAGCCAGACTCGAGGCCGGATGGACACAAATGTTCTTGACCGTGTCGCCTCCCGACAAACGAAGTACGGCAATAGTCTTGGCAACCAGCTCATCACTCATCTGAGGCTCGTTGCCCAATGGTGTCCCGGCGACAGGAATGCGGGCCATGACACCCGAGATGTAGGCACCATAACGCACGGCTCCCAAGAAACGATCGGCAATCTCCTCGTTGGTGTGCTCCAAGCCCAATGGCTCCACCAGATGAATCAGCTTCAACGGCGACTCCCTGACCGCCGCCAAAGTAGCCAGACGATCCTCGACACGAAAACGGGTGTTCGTTCCCTCCCGCATCCGGATCGCGTGATAAACACCGCTTACACCACTCTCATACAATCGGTTCGCCATGTCCAAGTTAAATTCTCCCACATTCAGGATCAACTCATAAGAACCCTCTATCTCCTGCCGGATCGTCCGCACATACTCGCATAACCGCTCCAACGGATAATACTGCGTCGTACGCAAGACAATAAAATGCACGCCACAACGGACATATTCCCTGGCCTGGACAAGAATCTCTGACAAGGTAAATACTTTCGGTTCCTTGATCAAATGCCAGGCCGCCCCAAACGAGCAGAAGTCACAGCTTTTCGGGCAAGGCGCATAATCCAAACCGATCGCCCCCCACAAATAGGCCGTATCATGAGTTAACACATGCGCCGCCTCATTCGCCTTACGGCACAAATAGGCGCACTCGTCCGATCCCACAGGGACAGACAAGAGATCAATAATTTCCTGTTTATCAAGAACGATTCCGGATAATGCTTTCTGATAAGCCTCATCTATTTTCCTCAACATACCAATCTCGCTCTTTAGGGGTTAAAGCAAATCGTCCAAAAGAGCGCAGGTCGTACAGACCGCCTTAGGGCAAACCGTAAACAATAAGTTTTTCTCCATGATCTGTGCCATCTCTTCCGGCTTGCTCAAGTCGTGTTCCAAAATCTCCCGGCACACTACGCTCTTATGTGCCTCGGTGAACCGTCTCTCAAATTCCGCCTTTTTCGCCAGCAACTCATTTTTCTGGGCCGTCGAGCCTGGCTCACTATAACCATATTTATAACCCAAGGCCATTAACGCCGCCACAACACAACCACACGTCCTGCCTTGCCACATGCCTCCACCAAAAGCCGCAGAAAGGCTCAAT
>USAD01000048.1 GCA_900552415.1 uncultured Parabacteroides sp. | reverse complement strand
GAGAAAAAGATCTTTTCCTGATCGCCGAACCCCTTCGGAGGGGAGAAAAAGATCTGGGCCGGTAGAAAGCGGAAAAAGGGAAAACACTTGCGTATCTCTAAAATTATGACGAATATCGCGACGGGTTACCCGACCCGAGTGGCCAGGCGCAAGCAGCGGTCCGCGGGCGGCGGCGACCAACAAACAATCAAAAACAAACCATTATGACCATTCAAGAATTTCTTCAAGGCGATAAATTCGCCATCATGGCCGGTGTCGAGCTTCTGGAAGTGGGCAACGGTTACGCACGAGCACGTATGGAAATCCGGCCCGAACATCTGAACGGCGGTGGCGTATGCCAAGGCGGCGCCATCTTCACGTTAGCGGATTTGGCTTTCGCGGCGGCGACCAACAGTCATGCTCGCCTGACCTTCTCCATCACGTCGAGCATCAATTTCTTCAAGTCGGAGAGCAAGGGCTTCCTTTATGCCGAGGCACGCGAGGCGTTCAGCCATAAGCGGCTGGCCAATTGCGAGGTCCGCGTGACGAACGAGGCCGGCGAGCTGATCGCGACCTTCAACGGCACCGGCTATCGTAAAGAGACCGTATTGCCTTTCGAGCCCATCCAGTAAGCGCGTCATTTCTGGGGGACCACCACCCGGCAGCGAAGAGGATAACGCGTCCGCTCGGCCTCACGGAGATAAACTTCGGCCGCCCCGATCTTGAGCTTGGCCCGAACACGGATCGGGAGGCGATTCTCATCGTCGCCCATCCAGACTTCGGCCGCCTCTTTCGCTTGGGTAAAAGCCTCATCGAAGATGTCAATATAGAAATGGCGTGTACGATATCGCAAGTCGCCCCGAGTCACCACCTGCTGACCCGTATAACGGAACTGGGCCTTCACGACATCCCGGCCAATAAAGATACAAAAGGGATAAACCTGTCCCAACGTCATCCGTTCCCAGTCGAGCGAGCGGAGATAAAACGCGCCACCCAGCATGTCGAAGGCCAATCCCTCGGCGGTCAAGGTGGTATCCACTTTTACCTGCTCCCAATGCGTACGCAAAGAATGGGCCGCCACCTCGCCCGGCTTGTCGTAACGGAAACGCAAATCGTCAATCAAATAATAATCACCCTCATCCGTACGTTTCGAGCTAAAGAGCACTCGGGCATCCGCCCCATCCAGATAGGTATTCAACGTATCACGCATCGGGAAAAAGCGATCGATCATTCCTGTCGTATGGAACAGGAGACGATAATGCCAAGCATTCTTGCCTTCCCACGTGGCCGTTCGCATATCAAAATAGGCCGTTCCTGCCCGTGGCATCAATACGCCCCACTTGAAATAAAGGTCATAGCTGACTCGCTCCCCGTCATACAGAGGCAACTCCTCCGCCCGAACCGGGATAACAGACAGGCAAAAGGCCAAAAGCCCAAGCAAGAAGCTAGAACGAGAGGCCACGCATTGAATTCGAACTGCTGTTACTAGACTTGCCCTCATTCCGATAATCCCTTTTTGGTTTCGTAATCTCTTTCGGCTTGTTCTTGGTGATGTCCATCGGCTTTTGCCGTTTCAATGGCAAGGCCTTGATGTCCCAAGTCTCCTCGACCTCCCAGTTTTGCATGATGTTAAACATCTTCGGGCAATAGAACACCTCCTCGGGCTGTCGCTTGGCCGTGTAATCACCCGTATCCCACCGGCCGTTTCCATTCGTATCGAGTATCATACGGGCATAATACTTATCCGGCTTCAGGTCCATGAACAATGCGCCGCCATCCTTGACCGGGACACGCCGTACCGGCGTATCACTGCTGTTCAACAATTCGACGAAAGCGGGTCCTTCCACGCCTGGCGTATTGATATACAGGTGGCCATATTCTTCCGCTTTCTTGATCGAGAAGTCGCCCGCAAAGAAATCGTTCCATTTCCCATAAGCGCTATAAATCGTCGCCGAATCAATTGTCAACCGATAATTCTCTCCATATTTCCAATCCCGCATAATATAGAAATTCAAGGAATTGGCCGTATCCGGGAAGAAACGGAAATCGGTCAATACCCAAACGGAATCGATCATCCGCTCAAGCCTGAAACGGGAAGAGTCCAACTCAAGGACCGGCTCAGCAAAGGTAACCGCCACCGTGTCGAACAGGTTGATCGAGCCCGAAGTATTCGTGACACTCATCCCCAGGAACTCAATAGGTTCCGGCTCATCCTCTTTCCTCTTCTTCTTTTTCTCCTCGCCCCGCTTGCGTGGCGCCAGGAATTGAAGCGTATCGGTCTGTGGCCTTAAAATATTCAACGAGTCACTCTTTGGATAGGTCATCGAGAAACGCAAGGTATCCTGTTTCCAGACGGTCGAGTCGATCAACCAAAGATTGGCCGCCCTGTTCTCCTCCAGGCGCTGAACGAAATACCAGGCGCTATCCATCGGCTCAAAATTAACCGGAGTCAGCTCGGGCAACGTATCCAAAGGCGCATTGAAACGGACCACGAGCATCCGGTCGGTCGGTCGCTCCGGACGTAACATATATTGCCGGTCGAACTTCTCCTTGAACAGGCGCAGCACGATATTATCCGGCATGAAATGAGTATAATTGACCGTCTTGATCGTATCGATCGTCAGCGTATCCTTCCAGATCGTATCCTGACGAGTCGAGAACTCGAACGTCGGGACAACCAGCGAGTCGGCATAAGCGATCTCCTGTCCTGGCTGGTTATGCATATAACTGCGCAGCGCGTCATTCAACGCGTAGATCCGGTAAGTGCCCGTCGCGATATTACGAATCGTGAACTCACCCCGGTCGTTGGTGCGCGAAGTACGCACGAAAGGAATCTTCAAGAAAGCGGAATCCTCGAGATTCGTATGGATACCGATCGTGATTCCCGGCATTGGCTCCAGGTTCTCGGCGTTCAACACAACACCCGACACCTCCAAGGAGTCGATCGTCGGGCCTGTCGAGAAGGCAAACGAGAAATTCTGGAATACGTTTCCCTCATTATTGTCGGAAATGGAATTGGTGAAATCGATCGTATAGGTCGTGTTCTCCAACAAGGAATCTTCCAGCTCAACCGTGACCCGACGACCGTTCGTCTGTACTACCGGCTGTGATTTCTGTGGCGGCGTCACCACCACGTTCTCCAAAGGATTATCAACCTTGATCAGTTCATCAAACAGGATCTCGACTTTCTTACCTTTATAATTCAATTGATTGGGAACAGGCGTACTGCTCACGAATTTGGGCGGTGCCTCATCATAAGGGCCACCGTTTGGCGAGGCCATATTCGCGCACGAATAGGAAAGCGAGATGAACACCACCGCCACCGCGAGCCACCAATATTTAGAATAACGTATCCTCATGAATAAAAGCCATCTGCAAATCGCCGACAAAAATAGCCAAAAATCTCTTGGCTCATAGGCTGATCCATCCGAAATTAATCAATCTTCAGCTTTATTGGGTAACGTCCGTCGCAACAATTGGTGACCAAAACGACAATAAAGGCATTTTCTCGTATCGCAATAGGCCTTGCGCAATTGGATCAAGGCTTGCGTGTCGCTCGCGTCACGGACCTGAATACCTGCCCGCGTAAACTCAGAAACAATATAATTATCCTCAGGAGGTAAACGCTCGAGGATACTCAATGCCCGCTCGTCATATTCCGGCCGTTTGCGACGGGTTCCGTAGGCGAAAAAGATCGGGACCACCGTATTAATAAGGAAAAGTGTCAACGCCCGGTCACTGATCACCTTCTCACGTTTGGACGAGAGACGCCCAAAATGGTAATGCGTCAGCCAATAATCGGAAGGTTCCACCCGAAGACTCCGTTTGATCTCGCCGACACTCCGGGCCTCCAGCAAGACGGAGAAAAGCGTATCGTAGCGTGTCCACAAGGCGGCCAGTTGGGCCAGCTTGACCGAAGGGAAATTATTCGGCCGTGTCCTCAACCGCTTGAACAGGTGCGGTTCCAAAGGCTTCAGGTCAAACTTATGCCTCAAGAACGCGTATTCTCGCCGCAACAGCTGATAATAATGGTCACCTTCCGTCTCCTCGAGCAGGCCGGCCTGCCCGAAAAAGAGCGCCTCGACCTGCGAATGACTCGCCCGTTGCTTACGGATAAAGCGCAGCGGCAGGCTCCGGGCCAGCCGCTCGAAGACATCACTGTTGATGCCGAACCCGAAATTGCGGCAAAGCAGGATATAGAACACCTCATTCCAATCCTCATTGTACTGATCCAGAAGCATGAAAATATCGCCGACCTTACGCTCCAGCCGTTCACACAGCAGGGCATCCAGCCAAGAGCGTATCATCGTCCCATCAAGCAGGCTCAGGCTGGAGGCGCAAGGCAACGGCCCGTCACGCGACAAAAGCCAATCCACCTCGCGGGTCAACAACTCCGGGACCTTCAGGATCATTTGCGGGATCAATTCTCCATCCGGGCGTCCGACAGTCACGTCGGCCTCGCCCACGACATGCAGGATCACCGAGTCGTAAGCCCTGTCCGTCTCATGATGGTGCGCGAACCAATCGGAAGCCTTCTCGTGGATCTCCACGCTTCCGGCCCACATGGTCGTACCAATACGTAATTTAGCGTTGAAAAAATCAGGACCGGCATCGCCATTCGGCAAGCCGGGATCAATCACCTCAACCGGCAGGCCATCCGTTGTCCTCAAAGGCGTCGCCCCAAAAAGCCGGTATTTCCAGACATAGTGCAGTAAACGTTCCATTTTTCAAGAGTTAAGATTCCGATGTCCAAAGATAAGCCTATTTCCCGAACATTCCCCATTGTTAGCAGAAAATCCGTATCTTCGCGAGTAAAGAATCAACCATCCGGCTCCAACGCCGGAATAATTAAAAGGAATAAAGTATGAAAATAGCGTTAATCGGATACGGAAAAATGGGCAAGACGATCGAACGGATCGCCCGCGAGAGAGGCCATGAGATCGTCTCGATCATCGATATCAACAACCCCGAGGATTTCGGCTCGGAGGCTTTCAAGAGCGCCGACGTGGCGATCGAGTTCACCACACCCGCGACAGCCGTAAGCAATTATCTGAAATGTTTCGAGGCTCATGTTCCCGTCGTATCGGGTACGACCGGTTGGCTCGACCGGGTCGGCGAGATCAAGGAGAAATGCGAGCAAGAGGGACAAACCTTCTTCTATTCCTCCAACTTCAGTATCGGAGTCAACATCTTCTTTGCCCTCAACAAGTACCTGGCGAAGATCATGAACAATTTCCCGAACTACGACGTACGCCTCACCGAGACGCATCACATCCATAAGCTCGACGCTCCGAGCGGCACTGCCATCACTTTGGCAGAAGGCATCCTCGAGAACATCGACCGCAAGGAACGCTGGACGCTGGAGACCGCCGAGCAACCGACCGACCTTCCGATCCACGCCATCCGTGAGGGTGAAGTGCCGGGTATTCATGAGATCACTTATGAGTCGCCTGTCGATACGATCAGCATCAAGCACGACGCGAAAAGTCGTGAGGGATTCGCCCTGGGCGCCGTGGTGGCTGCCGAGTTCACCGCCGGCAAGAAGGGATTCCTGGGCATGAGCGACCTGTTCCACTTTTAATGACGACAGAAAAGCCTTATGAAGAAATTCTCTAGAAAACAATGGATCAAGTTCTCGATCGCGACAGTGCTCTACCTGCTGTTCACGCTCTGGATGCAAAATCCCTGGCTGTTGCTGGGCGAGCTGCTCATCGTTGATATCTACTTGACGAAATTCGTTCCCTGGAGCGCCTGGAAGAAATCCAAGAACCCGACCGTACAGAACATCCTGAGTTGGGTAGACGATATCGTCTTCGCTCTGGTAGCGGTCTACATGATCAACATTTTCATCTTCCAGAACTACCAGATCCCAAGCTCGTCACTCGAGAAATCGCTTCTGGTGGGCGATTATCTCTTTGTCAGCAAACTGAGTTATGGTCCGCGCGTACCAAATACCCCGATTTCATTCCCCTTGGTACAAAACACGTTGCCGATCCTGAATTGCAAGTCATATCTCGATTGGCCGGAATGGGGTTACAAACGGGTAAAGGGTCTCGGCCACGTGAAACGGGACGACATTGTCGTGTTCAACTTCCCGGCAGGCGATACGATCGCCGTCAAGCAACAGAATCCGGACTACTACACGCTCGTCGAGGAATATGGCCGCGAGCGGATCCTGCTCGACAAGACCACTTTCGGCGAGGTCATGTATCGCCCGGTCGATAAACGGGAGAACTACGTGAAACGATGCGTCGGTATGCCGGGCGACTCGCTCCAGATCATCGACAACCAAGTTTATATCAACGGGAAACCGGCCAAGAATCCGAAGAAGCTCCAGTTCAACTATTTCGTGGAGACCAACGGCTCGCCGATCACCGAGGAGCAGTTCCGGCTGATGGACGTCAGCAAGGACGACCGGATGCTCGCCTCAGGTGGCGGTTATTTCCAGAACCTGCTGTCGTACCTGGGCTTCAAGCCCGACGCCAACGGCCAGTTCAAGCCGGTCTATCGCCTGCCGTTGACACAAAAGGGATTGGAGATCGCCCGCAAATTGCCTAGCGTCACCAACATCGTCATCGAGCCGGAGACCTTGGGCGGCCCGACCTATCCGGTCAATTACCATACCGGATGGACTCGCGACAATTATGGCCCGATCTGGATCCCGAACCGTGGCGCTACGATCCAGCTCGACGAGCGTAACATGGCCATCTATCGCCGCTGCATCGAGAACTATGAGAACAATAAGGTGGAAGTCAAGGCGGACGGACAAATCCTCATCAACGGGACACCGGCCGACAGCTACACCTTCAAATATGATTATTATTGGATGATGGGCGATAACCGCCACAACAGCGCCGACAGTCGCTCGTGGGGATTCGTGCCCGAGGATCACATCGTGGGCAAGCCGATCCTGATCTGGCTCTCCATCGACAAGGACCGTTCGTTGTTCGATGGCAAGATCCGCTGGGAGCGCCTGTTCCGTTGGGTACATCCCGATTAATACACCGTCACGCGAATGGCTTGGCAAAAGAGACAAAAGCAAGTGGCCGGATGGCTGATCACCTTGCTCCTCATAGGAGGCGGAGTCTTTACGCTCCGCCTCTTCGCTGTCGCCTCGTTCCGGATCTCAACCGGCGCGATGGAGGCCGCTTTGCTTAAAGGGGATCGGGTCATCGTCAACAAGTTGCCCCTGCCCAATAATCCCGGGCGTAACCGGGCGGTGCTCTTCTACAGTCCGCTCGAGCGTGATACGCTCAGCCGGCCGCTGTTCGCCAGCCGTTGTGTCGGCATGCCGGGCGATACGATCCGGGTCGGCAACGAGGGCTACGAGATCAATGGCCGTGCCTTTCCCTATTCGCCCAATTTCCAGCGTACCTATTTCGTGGCCCAAGGCTTGAAGGAGAAGTTCACCGAGCTGGCCAAGCGGTTAAACATCCCGCTCCGCGACCCTCGACAGGAACCGTTCGGCCTGCTGGTCGACCTGACCTCGTTCGAGGAATACCAGATCCGCGAGGAGCTGGAACCGTCGGAACGGAAACAATTCACGCCGCAAAAAATAGAGGAATACACGCTGATCGTTCCCCAAAAGGAACGGAGTTACCCGCTCACCCCGTCAAACCTGAGGGCCTGCCAGGAAATTATCCGGAAGACGCTGGGCAATCAGGCGGTGATCCGCGAAGACAGGCTCTATGTCGATGGGAAGGAGACCTATTTCCTCTTCCCCGACCAGGATTATTATTGGGTCTTGTCGGACAACACGAACGAGTCGGTCGACTCGCGCCACCTGGGTTTTATCCCGGCCGACCACATGGTCGGCAACATTGTCTTCTGCTGGTACAGCAAAGACAAACGACATCTTCTCAAACCGATACATTAACAGATCATAAAATAGAAACACGTCATGTCTGAGGTCTATCTTTCCACCGCTTATCTCGGTCCGGTACAATATTACACCAAACTCCTGCGCTACGACACGATCCGCCTGGAGGCATACGAGAATTTCCCGAAGCAATCTTATCGTAACCGATGCGTCATCGACGAGGCTTACGGCCCTTTGACGCTCTCCGTCCCGGTCGAGAAAAGCGAGACGCTGAAATGCCTCACCCGCGACATACGGGTCTCCGATCACGGCAACTGGCGGCATCTCCATTGGAACGCCTTGGTCTCGGCCTACAACATGAGCCCCTTCTTCGAGTATTATGCCGACGATTTCGCCCCCTTCTTCGAGCGGAAATACGATTTCCTCATTGATTTCAACGAGGCGCTCCAACAACTGGTCTGCCAGCTGCTCGACATTGAAGCCCGGGTGATCCTGACCGATCATTATGAGCCGGAGGTGCCCAATGATTTCCGGGAGGCGATCCGCCCCAAACATACGATCGAAGATCCGACGTTCCGTCCCGAGCCCTATTATCAAGTGTTCCGGGAAAAGTTTGGTTTCCTGCCCAACCTCAGTATCGTAGACCTGCTGTTCAATATGGGTCCGGAAGGATTGCTCACGCTCCGGCGATCGATCGTCGAAGCATGAGCGACTGGTTATTCCTTCATCTTACACATGATCAACACCGGATTCGTCCCGTAGTCGAACGTGGCGAACTGCGCCTTGGCGGCATCCGACAACTCGTAACCGCCGGCCTTGATCTCTTCCGACAAATCGTACCACTCGACCGCGGTCACATAATAACCATCGAATATCCAGCGGGGCCAAAAGCCTGGGCCACCGGATATGTCGTCCAGGATCTTATCCTTGATATAATAGCCTTCCCGCCGCTCCTTATCGTAAAGGAAATGTTTATAGTAATCCTCATCCCTGAATTCCCTGTCGCCCGGAATCGCGCTACATCTCACGCTCGCGAAAAACATATTCTCATCATTCTCGCAAACAGAATAGACACCCCAATAGTTACTGCCATGCGCCTCAAAATCCTTGAAAGAATACCAAGCCTCGTAATCGTGGGGCAGCTTATATTTGCCCATATCGAAGACAGCGTAGGGCGCGTGGGCGAGGCCCGATAGCTTGAAGATCGTGTCGTTACTCAAATAACCTTTATAAAACAGGTCATCACCGTAGTGATAAAACTCCGTCTGGAATTTCGTGACAGACGACATGACCCCCTCATTTAAACTTCTCTCCTTATAAACGGGATTAGGCAGCGTGAGGAGCGTATCCAAATCCCGGCTCATGGCATACAGCTTGTCTTTCTTAATATGGATTTCCTGATTCCCTCCCCAGATCACGGAATCAGAAAAAGCCATACGGAGATGCGCGTCCGATTTGAGGCTTCTCAAGAAATTCCCGTCATAATCATAAAAAAGGACCTGTTTAATATCCGTATGGATGATCTCTTTCCGCTCCCGATCCACATCTACAGCGTAAGTCCTGATATGTTCTCCCGGTCCTTGCCCGCCCCGACCAACACGGGTGACAAAATCGCCATTCCTCTTGAACTTAAAAAGGCCGTCACGGCAATGGACCAAGATAAAATCCTCCACCGGGATCACGTTGATCACAAAAGTGATGATCAGGTCATCCGGTGTCTTCAACTCCAGGTACTCGATCGTGTCGGCGATCTCCGAGAGGCGGAGCGTCCGCTCGTTCGCCAGACATTCCTCATAATTGATGTGATAAACCCCACTCTCCGCATCCTTATTTGATTTGGGAGAACCGCCGCAGGCCGATAAGAGAACCGCCGCGACCAATAAGACGAATGTGTTTCTCATATTTCTCATATATTCTCAATTTTGATCGTTAAAACTTCCAGACCCATTGGTCGAACATCGGCGCGCTGCCCCGCTCGCCTGTGATCCGCTCATACAGCCGCTTGCGGGTCATCGAGATATCCGTCGTCGAGCAGGAGAGCAACCAACTGATTACTGTTGGCGGGATCTTGGCCTTTGTCAGGCAGGCGATCTTCAGCTCCTTGTCCGTCAAATAAATCAACTCCTGAAGACGAATCGTATAACGGTCGTAAACACGATCGAGCGCCCAATAGAGGCAGACCCAATCCTCAGGACTGGGACGCCAGCTCTTTTGGTCGCGGAATCGGGTGATGATATTCTCCAGCCGACACATTTCCCTGAAACGTACCAGATCTTCCATCGTCAACTCCCGCTCCGGGTTCAACAGCTCTTTCTCTTGCTCTTTTTCCATATACTTAAATCTTATTCTATTTTTCCTCTTCCGGAACGAAACAGATACGGGATGGGCAGGGATTTTCCCTAAAGGCAACTCCAGTACTTTCCGAAGAAAACTCCAGTCCGACTGGGAGAAAACTCCAGTCCGATGCGAGTCGGACTGGAAAGCTCTGAGGAAGCAGCTCGCAAATTACTTAAAACGCATCAGCATCAACAGGTCGTTCGAATCCTCCGGCATCTCATCCACGATCCGTTTCAGCTCGCCACTCAGTTTACCGTCGGCGTTGGCCGTCTGGAGCTCATCAACCGTCAGCAACAGGCAACCCAGGCGGGCGTCGCGGCTCGGACGGATGATCTGGGGCGTCAGGTCGATCCGTTTCCCCTCGAAATCCCTCATGCTCACCGCCTGCTCGTAGAACTGGCCGTCGCGTTTATCATATAAATAATAGACGGAAGGCACCGGGGGACGACGATTCTCGACCGCCTTCACGATCACCTTCTCAAAGAAGAGGTAATCGCCCGCCTCCACGTAGCCGTTCAGGTAAGACTTCTCGCCCTGCTCGCTTATGGGCGGCGTATGGATCATCATGGGTTTCAATTGATCGTGGGCGTAAAGGAAGATGGTGTCCGTCTCCTGGTTGGTCAGCAGGAAGCCGTCGCGATGGCTCACCAGGCGGTGGTTCGGGCCGAAAACCTTCAGCGAGATCCCGGCGGTCTGGAAATCGGCGGACAAGTCGACCAGGAAGTTCTTCGGGAGCGTGATGTAGGAGACCAGGCCGCCATCCGCTTTCGAGATCCGGACAAACGGTTGCTCGTAGGCCTCGGCGTTCTCGTCGACCATACCGGCATAGAGGATGGAGGCGCGCTCCTGGTTGTCGACCAGCAGGATCGTCTCGTCGCCTCCGTCGGCCGCCTCATAGACCCACGCCCCATCGGGCAGGCGCAAGGTGCGGCGATAGTCGCCTTGCTTGTCGTAAACCTGGATCCAGTTTTTCTCGACCGCGAAAAGCTCGCCGCTGGCCTCGTCCACGAAGGCGGTGACCAGGAAATTGTAATCCTCGGGGCCCTGTCCCTTATGGTTGAAACTGGACAGGTAACGGCCCGAGCGGTCGAACAGGTAGAAAATCCCCCGCGGGAAATCGTGAATCGTGATGGTCCGCTCCGAGACGTGCGCCAGCGTCCCCCGGAACAGGGCCGAGTCCGTCTCGCTGCTGAGCGGGACATAGGTGATGTCGGCCACCTCATCCAGCAAGAGCTGCTTCTCCGGATAGTCGCGGGTGGCGTCAAACAAAATGGCATCGGATGGCCCGCCCTCCCGCTGGCCACAAGCGGCGAGCAGGAGCAACGCGACCAGATTGATCAATAACGTTCTCATAATCTATTGGGTTTAAATGAATATTCTGGGAAAAAAAGGGAAACTGTGCCAAAACGGAGAAATCGCGTCCTGATCCTCTGGTTCGTTTTTGGCACAGCCCCCAAATGGCCCCGGCAAACCAGCCGCGAGGGCCCTAAATCTCGCCGGGCGTACCGCTATCGTCGCCGCCATCATCCGGATCGGTCGGCTCCTCACCGCCGGGTTGCTCGGGGTCGGTGCCGGGCACGACCGTCTCCTGGTCCTCCTTCTTCACATGGCCGACACGCAGGTTGTAGAGATGGTCCACCTCGGCGACGGTCGCGTTCAACGCGCGGATGAACTCCGCCGTCGTCTCCGTCGGGTTGGCGACGCTCTCGGCGTGCGCGATCGTCGTCACCGCCACATACATCGGGTCCATCCGGGCCCGCAGCTCGGCGATGTTCTCCGTCGCCTTCGCGTCACTCTCCAGCGTGCGTTGTTGCGTAAGCGCGGCGTATTGGTCGTTTTGCTCCTTCAGCGCCTCGACGACCGCCGTCAGGTTGAGCGTCGCCACATGCGCCGCGGCGGCCTCAGCAGCCAGGTCGACCAGGAGGCCATTCACCTGCACCGTCTCCTGCTGGCCCGGCAGCCGCTGGATGTTCGCGTAAGGCCGGATAATCAGCGCGAGTGCCTCCGCCGCCGCGCGTTGCGCCTCGAGCGGCAGGTTGACGCCATTCTGGATGGTCGAGAAAAGGAAGGTCAGCAGGCTGTCGCGCTGCTTGTCGATCCCGTCGAGCTGGGCCGTCAGCGCGCTGGCCGAGGTGTAATTCACCCGGTTCTGCAATTTGGCGACCAGGGCCTTGAACTCCTCAAACTCCTCATCGGTCAAGCCCAGGGCTGTTGGCGTGGCTGTCTCGATCAGCGTCCGCAGGCGCGTCATCAGGTTCAGGTACTCAGAGGCGTTTAATTTGCCAAGGGCGATAAACGATAATAAAACAACAGTTCTCATAATATCTATTTATTTAAGAATTAAAAGTTCATTCCTTCGCGATTCCCCATTTCGTCGACCGAACGCCCCTTCGCGAGGACGCGGAGCCCCATTTTGTCGGCCAAATGCCACTTCGCGAGACGCGGGGAACCATTTTGCCGGCCAAATGCCACTTCGCGAGGACGCGGAGCCCCATTTTGCCGGCCAAATGCCCTTTCGCGCGCCGCGGGGCCCCATTTTGTCGGCCAAACACCTTCTCGCGAGACGCGGGGAACCATTTTGTCGACCAAACGCCTTCCCGCGAGACGCGGGGCCCCATTTTGCCGACCAAACGCCCTCTCGCGAGCCGCAAGGCCCCATTTTGTCGACC
>USAD01000047.1 GCA_900552415.1 uncultured Parabacteroides sp. | reverse complement strand
GCCTGCTTTACACCTACGTGAACGGCAAGCGTTACGACACGACACACCTGCACATCCGCGAGTGGCTCGAGTGTATCCGCCAAGGTAAGACTCCGAGCTGTAACATCGACCGTGCGTTCGAGGAGGCCATGACCGCCCACATGGGGACACGGGCTTATCTGGAAGGCCGCACGATGTATTGGGATAAGGATAAGGAAGAGATTGTCAGAGGCGAGATGGCATAAGAAATCAACCTAAAACAATCCATATAATAAGGGGCCGCGTCAAGATACACCTTGAGGCGGCCCTGTCTGTTTAGGCCAATGCCGGATCAACAGCTTCGCTCCGAACGGAGAGACGTTGATGATCGGATCAACAGCCTCACTTCGCACGGAGGGACGTTGATGATCGGATCAACAGCCTCACTTCGCACGGAGGGACGTTGATGATCGGATCAACGGCCTCGCTCCGAACGGAGGGACGTTGATGATCGGATCAACGGCCTCGCTCCGAACGGAGGGACGTTGATGATCGGATCAACAGCTCCGCTCCGAACAGAGACGGAATAAAAACCGGGATGACTCGCTTATTTCATATTCCCGGATAAAAAACAAGAAAATCCTGTAACCTTTCCTGAAGAAGGACGGTCATATGGATAAAACAAACAAATTATTAACACTAAAAACTGATTAAATATGGAAGAAGGTATTATTATCCCGGTTTTAGGCATCCTTTGCGCCATCGCGCTGCCGCTTATTCTTGTAATCCTGGCCGTTTACTGGACCGTCACCAGCAAACATAAGGAAAAAATGGCCATGATCGAACGGGGCATCGCTCCCGACGAGAACGCGCCCGAGCTCAAGCCCAATCGCTACAGCTCGCTTCGCAATGGCCTCCTGATGATCGGCCTCGCCATCGGTACGATCGCCGGCATATTCCTGGCCCGGACCATGAATGAGGATTATGAGATGTTCCTGATCATCGTCGCCATGATCGTTGTCTGCGGCGGTATCGCCTTCACGAGCTACTTCTTTATCTCCAAGAAACTGATGGAGCAGGAAGAGAAGAACAGTATCGACAGATTCTGACCGGATGGACGAAAAGGAATGGATCAAACGTATCGTGGCAGGAGACACGCAAATGTTCTCCTGCCTTGTGGCTAAATACGAACGCATGGCCTACACGATCGCTTTCAGGATCCTTGGTAATAAGGAAGAGGCGGAAGAGGCGACACAAGACGCGTTTGTCCGGATGTACCGGGCATTGCCGCGTTTCCAGTTCGAGAGCAAGTTCTCGACCTGGTTCTACCGCATCGTCTATCGGGTCGCCATCTCGGCCGTACGCCAGCGGCACCCGCTCGAAGAGGTTCCCGTCGAGACGGCCGAAGCCGTCACCCCCGACGAGCGAGACTCCGCCCTCGAGCTGCTCCAGGACAGCCAACGGCAAACGATCATACGAGAGCTCCTGGCCCAGATGCGTCCCGACGAGTCGCTGATGCTGACGCTTTTCTATCTCGAGGAATGCTCCATCGAGGAGATCCACCAGATCACCTCATTGAGCAACGTCAACATCAAGACCAAACTGCACCGGGCGCGCAAGCACCTTTATGAACAATTGAAAGCACGAATGGGAAAAGAAACAAACGAATTATTATGAACAGACAGCAACATTCAGATCCCGAGCTGGATCGACTCACACGCCAACTCCTGGCAGGAACGGTAGAGAAACCGGGCGAACCGCTTTGCGCCCGCGTCATGAGCCGCATAGAGCAAGAGAAAAAGCAGGAAAGCGGACAAACCGCGCCAAGAACCCTGTCGCCCGTCACCATAATCAGTTGGGGACTCGTTTACCTGTTGGTTCTTATAGGAGGATTCGCCTGGATGAGAAACGGTCAGACCGTCTCCGGTAACTGGAATGAACTGCTCACTCCGATCATCTTTGGCATGATCCCCATCTGCGGACTCGCCTTCTTCCTGCTGTTCAACCAGCTCGATGAATATCTCAAATCAAGGAACCGATAAAGAGGCGCGTCATTTATCGCGCCTCTTTATCGTCAGGTTGCCATAACCGCCACCATTATAGAGGATCTCGCCGCCATGGCCACCATTAATCTCATAATCATAATCATGATCCAAGCGCCGCTCTTTTGTCAGCCTCAGGCCATTCACGTCAAACGAGGAGTAGCGCATATCCTCCGCACGCACCTTAACCGACGCCTGGGAAGGCACACCGATATTCAGGTTCCCATAATGCGACTCCACCTCAATCCGCTGAAAATCGGCAGCGACACGCTCAATATCCATATTGCTATACCCCAGCTCATCCACTTTCAACCAGCCCTTTAAATACCCGATGTTCGCGTTTCCATAGTCCAGATCCAACTCCAATCGGTCAATTTCCTCCAGCGACAGATTACTGTACTTCATCTCCAGGCTCGCTTGCCGAACGCTCCCGGCGCCCAGATCCGAATATTTCACGTCACCACTCATCTCCTCGACATTCCCGGATTTCATCTTTCCGACATAGCCCAGCTCCATCATAACCTTCCGGAGATTACCCAAAGTCACATTCCCATATTTCGCCTCCAGATCCAAGTCACCCACAAAATCACCACCGTCCAGATTTCCATACTTCAAGGAGACCTTCGCGGGCCCATTCTTGGCGGCGGGCAACAAGATATTCCCATATTTCAAGGAGATATCACTCCTGAAAGCCTCCGGCATACGAATGAAATAGTTGATCTCGAATGAACTATTCCGCCCGTTTCCTTTTTGCGGCAAGAGATCGGTCACGCCCGATACCTGATTGCCCGCTTTCTCCAGCTTAACCCGAACCCGGTCCAACAGCTCCTGCGCGTCCGCTTCCTTACGGGCCCGGCTCTCGACGACGACCTTAATCTCCACCTTCGGCTCATTCCAATGAGCGACAGTCACGTTTCCATAGCGGTTATTTACCAGCAACAGGTCGCCTGTCGAGACCTCGAACGTCCGCTCAAAAGTCTTTTGTTTCTTATACTCCTTCACGGCTGCCGAGACCTCCGAATCGCCCCAACATCCATAACATAAAACAATGCCCAATAAAACCGAGAGCATCCTGGTCAATCGTGTTTTCATAATCCTTATCATTTAATATTATCAATAGTCTCCTTATCATTGCCGGCGATCTGCTCCATCTTGCGCAACATAAAAGAGAGACCGTTCAGGCTGTTCTTATAATGCAAGGTCACGGTATAAATCCCCTCGCCCGAATCCGGCAACGTCGGCAATACCTTCCGCTCGAATGCCTGGTTATCATGTACCACCCGACGACTCGCGGTCAACAGCTCACACATACCGGGCATCCGTTCCCGCTTTGAGATCTCCTCCATCTGGGCAAGGATCCCGTCAATCCGCATCTGGTAATATTGGCACAAGTCACGGATCTCGCCACGCACCTCCTCACTTGCCAATCCGGGCAGATCATTACCCTCGGCCTTATCCGTCTGGAGTTGAGGGCGGAAAAAGAGCAATAACAGGAGTGAGGCTGCCACGGCGGCAACCATCCCGCCAATCCGCCAATACAACCGTTTCCGGGAAGGCTTCGGCAGCTTCCGCTCAAACCGCTCCAAATGCCCCAATGGCAATGGCTCCTCGTCGAAGGCCGAACGATTCTGATCTATAAATGATTTCAACTTATCCATGATGACACACGCTTATCTCTTCCAACAATCTTTTCTTTGCTCTCATATACTGGCTACGCACGCTGACCGGCTTTAGATTCAGGATCTGGGCGATCTCATCCATATCGTAGCCCTCAAAAAGATAGAGCGACAAGACTACCCGGTAGCCCGGTGCCAGGCGCTTGATCGCCTCACGTACCTGCTCGACCGTATACTGGATCTCCTCCTCGTCCGGGCCATCATCCGCCGGCTCAACCAAATCGTAAGGCAATTCCCCCAACTCCGGTGTTTGCCGCCTGAGCTGATCGATCGCCAGATTTACCGCCACTTGGCGCATCCAGCCCTCCAGATTATCGATCACCTGTCCCTCCTCCAGTTTACGGAAGATCTTAAGGAACACGTCTTGCGTCACCTCTTCCGCCTCCTCCGGCCGACCGACAATACGGAGGCACGTCGAGTAAACCCGTCTCGCGTAACGCTTATACATCTCCAACTGGGCACTCCGGCTTCCTTGGCGACACCGTTCGATTATTTGCTCTATCTCGTGTTCCATTTACTTATAATAACGAGACCTATCGACCGGACGTTGCATATCCGGTAAAAAAAATCACTCCATCCGCCCACTGAACGAGATTGGTTGCCGACGGGTCGGTTGCACGTTCACGCTGACCGAGCCATTGGGCTGGACCGTCAAGCGATAAAGATAGCTATCCTCCTCATTTCGGGTCTTGATCTGGATCTCCATACGTCCCTTCTTTCCCGGTTCCGCCTCATAACGCTCAATAGGGGCGTCGAACACTAAGCCTTTCCCGCCCCCATAAGGGACACTGTACGCCTCGCCCACATAAGGCAGGCAAGAGAAAATCGAATCGTTCCGCACCGCCAGATAATAACTGGAGGTCAACGCCCGGCTTCGTCCTTTCATGGGTGTCATGAAAGTAACCTCTACCCTATAATCCTTCGCCTCAAGCGCTGTCTTAATCGCCGGCGCCATTTCATCTTTCCCTTGCCGGGCAGAAACCGGTAGTGCCAGGAGCGACGCAAGTACGCCAACGGAAAACATCCGGACCAACGAGCGATAAAAACTTCTACAACTCATAATAATCTAGATTAAAAAACAGACTTACCTATCGCGAATCTACGATAATTTCAATAAAAAAGGTCCCATGAGAGAAGCCGATTACCTATCTTCGCGAGAGGTACCAAAAGAAGAAGCCATGCATATCATACAAATCAAGCGTTACCAATCACCGACAGGCGAGATGCTGATCGGCACGTTCGAAAATCGGGTCTGCTTATGCGACTGGACAAAAGGTCGCCGACGGGAAAGTAACGACCGCAGGATCCAGAAAACCCTAAATGCCATCTATCAGGAAGAGGATACGGAGCTGGCCCAACAGGTTATCCAACAACTTAATGAATACTTTGCAGGCTCAAGACAACATTTCAACCTGCCATTGCTCCTTACCGGCACCCCGTTCCAGAACCGGGTTTGGCAAGCGCTCCAGGCTATTCCCTACGGCGAGACTTGCTCTTATGCGGAGCTGGCCCAGGCGATCGGCAATCCCAAAGCCACAAGAGCCGTCGCCTCCGCCAACGGTTCCAATCCCATTTCCATACTGATCCCATGCCACCGAGTCATCGGCAGCAATCACAAATTAGTAGGCTATGGCGGCGGAATAGAGACCAAACGCTTCTTACTGGAGCTGGAGCGACACAATATCACCATCAAAGACAAACCAACTGTTTTTCAGCCGTGATAACAACTGGATTGTCAGGTGTTAACAATGCCTGTTATAAACACCTGACAATGCCCATCATTAAACACTAATAACCCCAGTCGTAAGGAGCACTCAACCTCGAGTATAAACACAATAGTACGTGTGAGGTCACACATACGTTCACGCAAGCCATCACGACCGTTCATGCGAGCAGACAGGTACGTACGTGAAGGACGACACGTACGTATGTGTAAAAAACAGCGGATAACGGTGGATTTTCCTTTTCACTGCAGTGTATTGGGAATTCCACTGCAGTGAAATAAAAAAGGCCTAACTTATTCAGTTAAGCCTTCAACAGTCGGGATGACTGGATTCGAACCAGCGACCACACGCCCCCCAGACGCGTACTCTAACCGGGCTGAGCTACATCCCGCCTTTGTTTTACGGGCGCAAAGGTAGTCTTTTATCTTTAAACTCCAAAACTTTCTCGGTAAAAATCGAGCGACTCCAATATTTTTTCCTTCGAGACCGATTGGTTAATCCTTACGTCGCCCACACCCGCAAGCAAAGTAAAGTTGATCACGTCTCCCTCGTTTTTCTTGTCGTGTGTCATCAGCTCATAAAGCTTCTCATAGTCCTCACAACCAAACTGGAAGGGACGATAATAACTCTTCAGGTAATAGACCACCTGACTCAATTTCTCCATCGGGAAATCGCATTGTTTATGCGAGAGATACAGCTCGCTCACGATACCAGCCGCTACGGCATGCCCATGCAGGATAGGCCGCTCCTTCAGGAACGAGAGGCTCTCGTAAGCGTGACCGACCGTATGACCAAAATTCAGCGCCTTGCGAATTCCATGCTCTTTGGGATCCTCGGCAACAATACGTTCTTTCACGGCCACCGACTGTGCCACCAAGCGATTCAGGTAGCTGTAGTTCATCGTATCAATATCGTAAAGCAGGACAGAGGCGTAATCCTCCATCGAACTGATCAGGCCATGCTTGACCATCTCAGCATAACCAGAGAGGATATTATCATAATCCAACGTCCGAAGGAAGCCACAATCGATAAAGACACGCAAGGGCGGATAGAAGGAACCGATCTCATTCTTCAATCCATTGAAATTAATACCGGTCTTACCACCCACCGCGGCGTCGACCGAAGCCATAAGTGTTGTCGGCACATTGATGGTACGGATGCCTCGCTTGAAAGTGGCTCCAGCAAAACCACCCATATCGGTCACCATTCCGCCTCCCAGGTTAAGCAACAATGAATGGCGAGTCGCTCCCTCGTTCGAGAGACGGGTCCAAATAGAGGCCAATGCCTCAAGACTCTTATGCGTATCCCCCGCCTTTACCGTGATTACCGGAGCGGAAGCGATCGTCTCCACAGGCTTGAGCAATGGATAACAATTCACGAACGTATTCTCGTCGGTCAATACGAATAACCGGTCGTAGTCCAACCCTTCCAGGAATTGCCCCAAATCGCGGCACAAATCCTCACTAATCACCACATTTTGTTCTGCCATAATCCTATTATATATAACGTATCCCTGGAAGCGTTCCGACAGGAACAGCTAACCGGGAACAAATGTAGGGAAAAATCGCCAATATCCTTACCATAATCCAACAGATCAAAAAGAAGGCCCGTGTCCACCCCATTCAAGGGACCGACACGGGCCACTTATCATGACCTTAAGAAAAAGCTTTTAATCTTTCAGTCCAGCAGTACTCAATACCAAGTCGACAGCGGCATCGAGGCCATCCGGGTTCTTACCACCGGCCGTCGCGAAGTGCGGCTGTCCGCCTCCGCCACCTTGAATCAACTTAGCGGCCTCTTTCACCAGTTTACCGGCATTCAAGCCATCGGCTACCAAAGCGTCGCTCATCGCTACCATCAAGGCACATTTCGCACCATCCTTGATACCGCCCACGAAGAAGACCTTACCGTCGGTCGACGCCTCACCCTTCAACTGGAAGGCCAAGTCCTTAATCGCTTCGACACTAGCCTCGCCCTTGAAGACGATCACCTTCACGCCATTACGCTCAACAGCCTTTGCGATCAAATCCTTCTTCAACATCTGTACCTTCTCGCGGATATATTCGCTCACCTGCTTCTTCAGCTCAGCGTTCTCCTCGATTGACTTACGGATAGTCTGCGCCAAATTCGGCACGTTATTGAACATCGCCCGCAACTCACGGATCGAATCCTGCAACATGAAGGTATATTTCTCAGCAGCCTCAGCCGTCACGGCCTCAATACGACGAACGCCTGCCGCAACAGAGCTCTCTGAAACAACACGCAAAGAGCCAATCATACCTGTCGCCGGGATATGTGTACCACCACACAACTCGACCGACGTACCATATTTCACGACACGAACCTCATCGCCATACTTCTCGCCAAACAGGGCCATAGCGCCCATCTCTTTCGCCTTGGCGATCGGCATATTCCGATATTCCTCCAGCTTATAGTTCGCACGGATCTTCTGGCTTACCAAAATCTCAACCTGACGAATCTCCTCATCTGTCACTTTCTGGAAATGAGAGAAGTCAAAACGCAATGCCTCAGGCGAAACATACGATCCCTTCTGCTCAACATGCGTACCGAGCACCTCGCGCAACGCCTCGTGCAAGAGGTGAGTAGCCGAGTGGTTGCACTCGCAGGCGATTCTCTTCTTCTCGTCGATCTTAGCGGTAAATGAAGCGGTCACGTCTTTAGGCAATTCCGCTACAAGATGAATCGGCAAGTTGTTCTCACGCTTCGTATCAAGCACGACAACCTTCTCATCGCCATTGATCAACCAGCCGGAGTCACCGACCTGTCCACCCATCTCGGCATAGAACGGTGTCTTATCGAGGACAACCTGATAGAAGGCCTTGTTCTTTTGTTTTACCTGACGATAACGCAGGATCTCAGCGTCACACTCGAAGAAGTCATAACCGACGAAGTTGGTCTCGCCCTCTTTCAGGACAACCCAGTCGCCAGTCTCAACCGCCGCGGCATTACGTGCCCGCTCTTTCTGCTTCTGCATCTCGACGTTGAACTCGTCAATATCGGCATCCATCCCGTTCTCACGAAGGATCAACTCCGTCAAGTCCAAGGGGAAACCATAAGTATCGTAAAGCGTGAAAGCATCGACACCACTGATCCGTGTCTTGCCTGGCGCCTTAGTCTCTTCCATCTTCTTATCAAGCAAACGGATACCTGTCTCCAAAGTCCGGAGGAAAGCATCCTCTTCCTCCTTGATCACACGCTCGATCAAGGTCTTTTGTGCCTCCAGCTCAGGATAAGCGTCACCCATCGTCTCAATCAGCACGGGCAAGAGCTTATACATGAAAGCGGACTTGCGGTCGAGGAAGGTATAACCGTAACGAACGGCACGACGCAAGATACGACGGATCACGTAACCTGCCTTAGCGTTAGAAGGCAACTGACCATCGGTAATAGCGAAAGCGATGGTCCGGATATGGTCGGCGATCACACGCATCGCTACATCTTTCTGCTTGTCGACACCATAAGCGGTTCCAGCCATGTCTGCGATCACCTTGATGATGGGCTGGAAGACATCGGTATCATAGTTTGATGTCTTACCCTGCATTGCCATACAGAGACGCTCAAATCCCATACCCGTATCGATTACTCGTGCGGGCAGCGGCTCGAGCGAGCCATCAGCCTTACGGTTGTATTGCATGAAGACAAGGTTCCAGATCTCGATTACCTGAGGATGATCGTGATTCACGAGGTCACGGCCGGGCACTTTGGCCTTCTCCTCAGGCGTACGCGAGTCGAGGTGTATCTCAGAGCACGGACCGCAAGGACCCGTATCGCCCATCTCCCAGAAATTATCGTGCTTATTTCCATTTATAATATGGTTGGCCGGCAAGAATCGCTCCCAGTAACCCGCCGCCTCATCATCACGGCTCAGCCCTTCGGCCGGACTTCCCTCGAAAACCGTCGCATATAAACGCTCCGGATCCAGTTTTAACACGTCCACGAGGTACTCCCATGCCCATGAGATCGCCTCCTGCTTGAAATAATCGCCAAACGACCAGTTGCCCAACATCTCAAACATCGTATGATGATAAGTATCGTGGCCAACCTCCTCCAGATCGTTGTGCTTACCGCTCACGCGAAGGCACTTCTGCGAGTCCGCCACACGAGGATATTTCCGGGGCACGTTGCCCAGGATGATGTCTTTAAACTGGTTCATCCCCGCGTTCGTGAACATCAGCGTAGGGTCTCCCTTCACGACCATTGGAGCGGAAGGGACGATCTGGTGTCCTTTAGAGGCGAAAAAGGCCTTAAAGGACTCACGGATTTCTTTTGCTGTCAACATAATCTATCTTTATATAGTTCTCGTTAATATTCTGAAAAACAATTTGCAAAAGTACTGCAAATTATTATTTTCGCGATCATCCAAGCAACAAAAAATTCGAATGAGACTGTTTAAATCTCGAAAAACATATTATTTATACAATCCCAACACGCTTAGTTACGAGCGGGTTTACCCTTCAGCCAAGGATCGGGTCCTTACTGTCCTTAAACATCTGAGCACGGGCATTATCTTTGGCGTGGGCACGTTGATTGTTATCCTATATTTCTTCGATTCCCCGAAAGAATCACAATTACGCAAAGAAAACAAATTGCTTCAGACCCAATATGAGGTCCTCTCCTTGCGTCTCAACGAGGCGCTCGAGGTGCTTGAGGACATTCAACAACGCGACGAAGCACTCTATCGGACCATCTTCCAGGCGGAATCCATTCCCGAGTCGGTCCGCAAATCAGGCTTTGGCGGCGCCAACCGTTATGAGCACCTGATGAGCCTCTCGAACGCCGACCTGGTTGTCTCAACCACCAAGAAGATGGATATGTTACGCAAACAGCTTTATATCGAGTCCAACTCGATTGATGAACTGATCTCGCTCGGCAAGAGCCAGGAGGAGCGGAGCAAATGTATCCCAGCAATCCAGCCAATCTCCAATAAGGATCTTCGCCGGACCGCCTCCGGTTACGGCATGCGAATCGACCCGATCTATCGAACACCCCGTTTCCATTCTGGTATGGACTTCTCCGCCAAAGTGGGCACGGAGATCTACGCCACAGGCGACGGTACGGTCAAGTTCGCCTCCTGGAAACAGGGTTATGGCAAATGCCTTATCATCGATCACGGCTATGGCTACCAAACCCTTTATGGCCACATGGATAAGTTCAAGGTCCGTGTAGGACAGAAAGTAACCCGCGGACAAGTCATCGGTGAGGTGGGTAATACGGGAAAATCAACCGGGCCGCACCTTCACTATGAGGTTATCGTACGGGGTAAGCACGATAATCCATCCAAATACTATTTCATGGATTTGACTCCGGAGGAATACGACCAGATGATCCAGATTGCGGACAACCATGGTCAGGTAATGGACTAAACAAACAGGCATAAGACTATGGCGCTCAAGAAAGACAAGAACCTAAAGCTTTTCTACTCCATCAGCGAGGTGGCCCAAATGTTCGACGTGAACGAATCGACCCTCCGTTTCTGGGAAAAGGAATTTGATATTATCCATCCCCGCAAGACGGAGAAAGGAACTCGTTATTACAAACAAGAGGACATCGACGCCGTGCGCCTTGTCTATCACCTGGTCAAGGAGCGAGGACTGACCCTCGCCGGCGCCCGGCAAAAACTGAAGAACAACAAGGAGGCGACTGTCCGCCAAGAAGAGATCGTCAATCGACTGAAACAGATCAAGGAGGAACTCACCCAAATCAAAAAAGCGTTCGACGCCTTTCCATAAGGGTGGTTTTCCTTGCCAGACTCAAAACAAAACCGTAACTTCGCATACTTTATTAATACATTATATAACATGGAAATTAGCGGAAAAATTATTCACGTACTGCCAGAGCAAGGCGGTATAAGCAAAGCTGGAAACGAATGGAAAAAACAAGAGTACGTTCTGGAAACCCACGACCAATACCCAAGAAAGGTCTGCTTCCAAATCTTTGGTGCTGACCGTATCGCCCAAGCGGCTATTCAATTAGGAGAAGAGGTGACTGTCTCTTTTGATATCGACAGCCGGGAATACCAAGGCAGATGGATCACGAATATCACCGCCAGGAAAGTTGAGCGCCCGACCATGTCGGCCGCACCCAATCCCGCAGACAACAATGTCGCACCGAATTTCCAGCCCGCAGCTCCCAGTTTCGAGGCTAGCAATCCAGTTGATGACCTGCCTTTCTAATGGACAGGCATCCATCTACAACATAAAAAAACAGGTCGCCTATATCTTAAAGGCGACCTGTTTTTTTATGCCATCGTTTTAATCTTTCGCTCAATCCGCGACACGTACGACTGACTGGATGTTCTTCACCTTCGAGAGCGTCACGCACATTTGCTGGATATCCTCCACGTCATGTACCTTCATCTTGATCTTGCCCTCAAAGACGCCATCCTTCGCCTCGATCAACAGACGAATAATATTGACGTTAAACTGCTCAGAGATGGTTTTCGTTATGATATTCAACACACCAATGGAATCGATCCCCTTCACCTCGAGTGTCGCCTCGAACGACGAGCTCATCCGGCCACCCCAAACCGTATTCAGGATACGCTCACCGAAACTGCTCTTCAGTCGCATGGCAATCGGACAAGAGCGCTTGTGAACCACCACGTTTCCATCGTCGTTAATAAAGCCCAAGACCTCATCACCCGGTATCGGCTTACAGCAATCCGCCAGGACATAATTACGCTCGAACGCCTCTTCCTTCAGGATATAAGGCTTTTTCTTGTCATACTTCGGCAGCTCCTTAGTATCCTCTGTCTCCTTCGCTGCCGGTGTAGCCTTCTCACGCTTAATCGCCAAGGATAATGCCTGCTTCACATACTTGAACAAACCGTTATCTTTCTTCTCACGCAACAGTTTCTTAAGGTTATCGGGCAGGATCACGTCGCCCTTCTCAATCGAGTAATAGAACTCCTCACGTTTGGAGAAGCCAAAATACATCGACAGCTTATCAATATCCGCCGTCGACGGATCCATCCCGGCCTTACGGAAAGCCTCGGCCACCATACGCTCACCTGTTTTGGCCGCCTCCTTGCGTACCCGCTTCAGGATTGCCGTCACTTTCGACTTCGCACGAGCGGTAGTAATGAAATTCAACCACTCCACCTGCGGTTCTTGCGAACGCGAGGTCAGCACCTCCACCTGGTCACCGCTCGCCAACACATGGCTCAGCGGCACCAAACGATGATTCACCTTCGCACCGATACAATGGTTACCAATGTCAGAGTGAAGAGCATAGGCAAAATCGAGCGCGGTCGCTCCTTGAGGCAAGGTCTTGATATCACCCTTCGGCGTGAAGACAAAGATCTCGGATGAGAAAAGGTTCATCTTGATCGTATCCAGGAAATCAAGCGCATTCGGATCCGGACTTTCCAGAATCTCAGTGATGGTCTGCAGCCACTTGTCGAGTTCCGTATCCTCCTCGACATTCGACTCCTTATACTTCCAATGGGCGGCAAATCCCTTCTCGGCGATATCGTCCATCCGGCGACTCCGGATCTGGATCTCAACCCATTGTCCATCGGGGCCCATGA
>USAD01000046.1 GCA_900552415.1 uncultured Parabacteroides sp. | reverse complement strand
GCGTCGCCTCTCCCCTGATCTGCTTCACCTTGAGCTACCTGGCGGAGCGGCTGACCGGTTATGTCTTCAGCTACGAGATGCTGATCATCAACGGCGGACTGACCTTCGCCGGCCTCTGGTTGCTGTCGGCCGGCCGGCAGCCGATAGCCCCGGCAAACAACAGATCATAAAATTGGAATATCAACACATTTATACTTATATAATATGGAAATCAAAAACGCGACATTTATCATCAGCAATACCGACGTGAACAAATGCCCGGAGGGCGACCGCCCGGAATATGCCTTCATCGGACGAAGCAACGTCGGGAAATCCTCCCTGAGCAATATGCTCACCCCCCGGAAAGCACTGGCCATGACCTCGCAGATGCCGGGAAAAACAGTCCTGATCAACCACTTCCTGATCAATGACGAATGGTTCCTGGTCGACCTGCCCGGCTATGGCTACGCCCAACGCGGCGCCGAGGGACGGGAGCGGATCCGTCGCATCATCGAGGGCTACATCATGGGCCGCGCGCAGCTCACCAGCCTGTTTGTCCTGATCGACTGCCGCCACGAGCCGCAAAAGATCGACCTCGAGTTCATGGAATGGCTGGGCGAGAACGGCGTCCCATTCGCCATCATCTTCACCAAGATCGACAAGATCAGCAAGGGACGGCTGAACGAGAATGTCAACCGCTACAAGGAGCGCCTGCTGGAGACCTGGGAGGAGCTGCCACCCATCTTCTACACCTCGTCGGAAAAGAAAGAGGGCAAAGAGGAGCTGCTGGATTACATCGAACAGGTGAATAAAGGACTGGCCTCAGAAACTGATCCTGAGGCATAAGCCCCGGAAGATGTTTAAGAGCAGGTGAGATCGGGGCCATAAAAGAGGATAATCGAAAAAAAATATTTAAATTTGCGATTCCGAATAGCAATAACCTGTAAAAAGAGATATCATATTATGGAGAATACGAGACGAGCTTTCCTTAAGAAAGTATCAGCGGCCGGACTCGGCGCGGCTGGATTGGCCATGACTGGTAAAGCCTCCGCGGCGATCAGCGAGCCAACCCCGAAAGGAACAGCCAAGAAACCCGCGGGCAAAGACGACGGTAAACTGAAATTCGGTTTTATCGGTACCGGCTCGCGTTGTCATGAGCACATCAACAACGTCCTCTCTATCCCCGGCAACAAGATCGTCGCCATCTGCGACATCCAGCAGGGACCGATCGACCGGACGCTTAAACATATCGCCCAATTCAACGTACCCGCCCCGAAAGTCTATAAGGGCGGCGAATGGGAATTCCTGAAAATGTTGGACAACGAGGAGTTCGACTGCGTGATCATCGCCAGCCCCTGGGAGTGGCATACCCCCATGGCGGTAGCGGCAATGAAAGCGGGTGTCCCCTACGTCGGTGTCGAGGTATCGGCAGCCAACACGCTCGAGGAGTGCTGGGACCTGGTCAACGTATCGGAGACAACCGGAAGCCAGCTCAACATCATGGAGAACGTCTGCTACCGACGCGACTGCATGGCGGCACTGAATATGGTGCGCCAAGGCCTGTTCGGCGAGCTGCTCCACGCCACTTGCGGCTACGAGCACGACCTGCGCGAGGTGAAGTTCAACGATGGCGAGCATTATAACTACGTACCGGGCAGCGGCGACCTGCGCATGGGCCCGACCGCCTATGCCGAGGCACAGTGGCGTACCAACCACTCCGTGCACCGCAATGGCGACATCTACCCGACACACGGCATCGGACCGGTGGCGAACTGCTTGAACATCAACCGGGGTAACCGTTTCGTCTCATTGACCTCAATGGCGACCCAGTCCCGCGGCCTGCATAAGTTCATCGTCGACAATGGCGGCGCGAACCATCCGTTGGCCAACATCAATTTCAACCTGGGCGATATCGTCACGACGATGATCAAGTGCGCGAACGGACAGACCGTTATCGTTACGCACGATACCAACTCACCCCGCCCCTACTCTCTCGGATTCCGTATCCAGGGAACGGAAGGCTTGTGGATGAACGATGGCGATCACGTCTACGTACAAGGCAAGTCGGAGCCACACAAATGGGACAGCTCGGAGGAGTGGTTCGCGAAATACGACCACAAGTTGTGGGCAGCACACGCCAAGGAGGCCTCGGAGGCCGGTCACGGCGGTATGGACTACATCATGATGTACGACCTTATCGACGCGATCCGCAACAAGAAACGGGCACCGATGGATTGCTACGACGCGGCGGCATGGAGTGCGATCTCCGGCCTGTCGGAGATGTCAATCGCCCGGGGCGGCGCCCTGGTAGACTTCCCCGACTTCACCCGCGGCCAATGGATCCGCCGGGAGCCGGCATTCGCCTTGTAACATCAAGAGCTCAAATAAAGGGGATGCCCCAGGCATCCCCCAAATCATTACAAATACATCATTGTTAATCTATACAATTACTATGAAGACTAATAGAAGGGATTTTTTAAAGACATTGGGAGGAATCGCGGCCTTTACGATCGTGCCACGCCATGTCTTGGGAAATGGATTCATCGCGCCAAGTGACCAATTGACAAAAGGTATCATCGGCACGGGCGGTATGGGACGCGGACACGTGAATTACGCCGGTACGCGCCTGGTCGCTGTCTGTGATGTCGACAAGAACCACCTGGAGCTTGGCAAACAATTAGTGAAAGAGAAAATCGCGGCCTATCATGATTTCCGCGACCTGATCCTTGATCCGAACGTGGACATCGTCCACATCGCGACACCGCCACACTGGCACGGTATCATGTCGGTAGAGGCAGCCAAGGCCGGTAAGGATATCTGGTGCGAGAAACCGATGACCCGTACGATCGGTGAGGGTAAACGGGTGATGGAGGCCGTCAAGCAATATGGCCGTATGTTCCGCCTGAACACCTGGTTCCGCTTCGCGGATCCGTTCTACGGACTGGGTACGCCCGTCAAGCCATTGAAGAAGCTGGTACAAAGCGGATTGCTGGGCTGGCCGCTGAAGGTGACCATCAGCAAGCACACCGGTTTCGACTGGAAATTCTACTGGGTCGGCAAGGAGTACCTCGAGCCGCAACCGGTTCCCAAAGAGCTGGATTACGATTTCTGGCTGGGCCCGGCACCCTACAAGCCTTATAACCCGCACCGCGTACACCAGACCTTCCGTGGTTACTGGGATTACGATGGCGGTGGACTGGGTGATATGGGACAGCACTACATCGACCCCGTACAATACTTCCTGGGCAAGGACGACACCAGCCCAATCAAGGTGGAGGTCGACGCGCCGCAACAACATCCCGACGCGGTAGGTACCTGGCGTTCGATCACCTACACCTACGAGGACGGTTGCCAGATCGTCTTGTGGGGTGGCGACTATGGCGATCCGAACACGCCTTACATCTCGGGACCGAACGGCAATGTCTATAAGAACTTCGTATGCGATATCCCCGACTGGGAAAAGAAATTGTCTGACTTCCCCGAACCGGAGCCACAGGTGACCGACTTCATCCAGTGCGTCAAGACCCGTCAGCCGTTCGCCCTGAACGAACGCAACGGTTTCCGCTAGGCAACCATCGTCAATATGGGTGCCGTCGCCTTGCGCCTGAACCGCACTTTGCACTTCGATCCGGTGAAACTGGAATTTATCAACGACGAGGCCGCCAACCGGTTGCTTGACCAGCCGATGAGAGCGCCCTGGAACATTTAATTAATCCGTAACAGCAGACAATTATCATGAAGAAAGTATATATTACCATCAGTGCCTTGTTATTCTGCGCCAACGTCATGATGGCACAGGCGCCCAGCAACCGGACGTCAACGACCGTAATCGCCGATGTCCTGGCCCAGATGCCCGCGCAAAAACAGGCTGAATACAATCAATTAATCAAAGACTTGGCCACCACCGGCGAAGAGGGCGTCCTCACCCTGGTGAAACGAATCAACGCCCCGGGCAAGGGCAGCAACGCGCATGTGGATTACGCGCTGAGCGGCCTCTCCCACTACGTGATGGCCAAAGGCGAGGAGAGCTCTCGGGCCGTTGTGGCGAAAGCCTACATCAAGGCGCTCGAGCAAGTGAGCGAACGTGAGACAAAGGCCTTCATCATCCGGCAGCTCCAGATCGTCGGACAGGATGAGTCGGTCGACGCCCTCGCGGGTTACCTGAACGATCCTGAACTGAGCGGCCCGGCAGCACGTGCCCTGGCGGCTATCGGCACAAGCAACGCGGAGAACGCGCTCGTAGCCGGACTGATGGTTCGGATGGGTACCAACGAGACCAAACGCAACATTATCATGGCCATCGCCGACGAGCGGGTTGAGAAGGCGGAACCGGCCCTCAAGGCGTTGCTCGGCAGTGAGGACCAGAACACCCGTAAGGATGTGCTTTATGCCCTCAGCCGTGTAGGAACAGCCTCTTCGTTGAACGACCTCGCCCAAGCGGCCGAGCAGGCAGGCTTCACGATGGAGAACACCGGCGCCAACGAGGCTTATATCGCCCTGATCAAGCGGATCGCCGCCAATGGCGATAGCAAGACCGCCGAGAAAGCGGCCAACACCTTGCTGAAGAAGGCAACCAAGGCGGGCACGACACAAACCCGCGAGGCAGCGCTGCAGATCCTGATGGGACTCGACCAGGAAGAGGGCGCCAAATTGCTGATGAAAGCTTTGAAGGACAAGGATAAGAACTACCGGAACGCCGCGTTGAACTTCGCGTCGGACTTCGCGGATCAGGCACTCTACGTAGAGGTAGCCAAACTGATCCAAAAGGCTAAACCGGAGGTTCAAGTTGATATCGTTAACTGGCTGGGCCGTGAGAGCAAACGGGCCGGCAAACAATCGGTCATCAAGAACCTGGATATCCGTTTCGACCTGCCCTTGCGGCAAGTGCTGATCGACCTGCTGGCCGAGAAGCATCCGTATGAGGTACGCGAGGCCGCGACCTGGACATTGGTGAAGATCGGCGACAAGGCCGTTATCTCCAACCTGGCGGAGCTGCTGAAAGCGCAGGATGAGCAGATCATCCTGTTGGGCGAGGATGCCCTGGCGGCCTTCCCGGGTGATATCGACCAGGCAGTCGCCAAAGCGATCCCATCCGCTACGCCGGAAGGTAAGATCGCCGGCTTGCAACTGCTGGCCCTGCGCATGGCCGACGCGAACCTGAACACGGTTCTTGAGCAGATCAAGTCTGACGACGCCAAGGTGAAAGAGGCTGCCTGTACGGCCTTGAAGGATGTCGTTACGGAGAAAGACTACACGCAGTTGTGCGGCATGCTGGAAAGCGCCGAATCAACCGTTGTCGCCCCGATCCAGCAGGCGATCGTAGCCGCTATCAGCAAACAATCACCGGCAACACAGGTCGAGAACGTCAGCCGACGGATGATCCAGGCTGGATCGGCCAAGAAGCACCTCTATTATATGGTACTGTCCGCGACAGGCGAGCCTAAGGCGCTCGAGATGATCGTGGCCGGACTCAGCGACAGCAACAGTGCCGCCAAGGATGCCGCCTTGGGTGCCCTGTTGGCTTGGAAAGGCTATGAGGCAGCCGAACAACTGTTCAACATCTGCAAGAGCAACCCGTCCGACCAGGTGTTCGACAAGGCCCTGAACCGCTACGTGGAGCTGGTATCCGCCCCGACACGTACCGGCGAGAACCGGTTGCTCGACCTGCGTGACGCGATGGAGATCGCCCGCACCAATGAGCAAAAGGCGAACATCCTGAAACAGATCCAGAAGACCAATACGTTCCAGGGTCTGCTTTACGCGAGCAAGTTCCTCGACGCGAGCGACCAGGCCGTGAAATCGGCAGCCGCTTATGCCGTAGCCAACATCGCAATGGCCAACCCGAACTATACGGGCGACAACGTGAAGGCCTTCCTGAACCGCATCATGGGTATGCTGGACGGTGAGGATGCCCGTTATGAGATCGACGCCATCAAGACCCATCTGGGCAAGATGGCCGACGAGACCGGCTTTGTCTCTATCTTCAACGGCAAGGACCTGACCGGCTGGAAGGGATTGGTAGAGAACCCGATCGCCCGGGCGAAAATGAAACCGGCGCAATTGGCGAAGGCACAGGAGAAGGCCGACGAGAACATGCGTCGCGACTGGAAGGTTGAGAACGGCCTGTTGGTGTTCGACGGCAAGGGCTACGATAACCTCTGTACCGTTAAGCAATATGGCGACTTCGAGATGTATGTCGACTGGATGCTCGACCCGAAGGGTCCGGAGGCCGACGCCGGTATTTACCTGCGCGGTACGCCACAAGTCCAGATCTGGGATACGGCCCGTGTCAATGTCGGCGCGCAAGTCGGCTCAGGCGGCCTCTACAACAACCAGGTGAACGAGAGCAAGCCATCGAAGGTGGCCGACAACAAGCTGGGTAAATGGAACAGTTTCTACATCAAGATGGTGGGCGACCGCGTCACGGTTGTCTTGAATGGCGAGAAGGTGGTCGACAACGTCATCCTCGAGAACTACTGGGATCGCAAGCTGCCGATCTTCCCGATCGAGCAGATCGAGCTCCAGGCACACGGCAGCAAGGTTTACTATCGCGATATCTACATCAAGGAGTTGAAGAGCCAGGAGCCGTTCGTCCTCTCTGACGAGGAGAAGAAGGCAGGCTTCAAGGTGCTGTTCGACGGTACGAACATGCACGAGTGGACAGGCAACACGACCGACTACGTGCTGGAGGACGGTTGCATCTCCTGCGTGCCGAGCCAGAGCTTCGGCGGTAACCTCTATACGAAGAATGAGTACGCGAACTTCATCTATCGCTTCGAGTTCCAGCTGACGCCGGGCGCCAACAACGGTGTCGGCATCCGTACCCCGCTGGAGGGCGACGCCGCCTATGTCGGCATGGAGGTACAGGTACTGGATTGCGAGAACCCGATCTACAAGGACATCACGCCCCTGCAACACCACGGCTCGGTCTACGGCATCCTGCCTTCAGGCGAGAAGCATAAGGAGGCGATGAAGCCGGTCGGCGAGTGGAACACCGAGGAGATCATGGCCGATGGCGACCACATCCGCGGCACCCTGAACGGCGGGGTGATCGTCGACGGTAACATCCGCGACGCCGTGAAGAACGGCACACCCGACCATAAGGAGCACCCGGGCCTCTTCAACAAGAAGGGCCACATCGGCTTCCTGGGTCATGGTTCACCCGTCAAGTTCCGTAACATCCGTATCAAGGAGTTGAAATAAGTACTGGCGATAACCGCTAATCAATAAGAAGGGCGAACGACGGATCACACGATCCCCGTTCGCCCTTCCGCTTACCCATCCCCCGCCCTCCCCTAAAAATAATCCGCCCAACCCCTTGCGAGTCAGAACAAAATTCCTACCTTAGGGGGGACAAATCCATAATTCATAAGCTTATGAGAAAGTCTGATTCTTTTTGGAAAACGATCACGCCATGTCTCGTTTTCATCCTGGCGGTCATCGCCAACGCATGCGACGACACCCAAAGCTATCCCGTCCCGGGCGGAGAGGAGATCGTCGTCAAGGACGACAAGATACAGTCTCCCGGATGGCTGGTGCAGGTGGTGGACTCGGTCGCCACGGGACGGGTAGGCGCTTACGACGGGTTCATCCCGTGGGTCTACCTCGTCGAAATCAGGGGAGAAAACTATGTCATCGTTTGGGATCACGCCAGTTCCAGCCTGGAGAACGGCAACCTGATCTATACCTTGTCGGGCGAGCGTGTCCTGTATTCGAAGGAGAATGATCTCTTTTGGGTTATATGCAACAGTCCAGATAAATACCGGATCGCGCCCGAGCCTTGAGAGCCATTCCCTCGACGGAATGGCGCCGCTGGCTCTCAGGAATCCCATTCCCGACACGGAATGGCACCGCTGGCACTCAGGGATCCCATTCCGTCGACAGAATGGCGCCGCCGACACTCAGGAATCCCATTCCGTCGACAAAATGGCGCCGCTGGCACTCAGGGATCCCATTCCCGCGACGGAATGGCGCCGCTGGCCCTCAGGAACCCCATTCCCGCGACGGAATGGCGGACGACAGGATAACAACAAGCATTTTATCAACTTAAAACAATTATAATATGAGAACACTTACCGTATTACTTTTCATTTCATTGAAAAAACTCAACGCGGCCGAGTACCTGAACCTGATGAGCCGCCTGCGCGTGCTGATCGAGACCGCGACGCCGGAGGCCCTGGGCCTGACCGCCGCCGAGTTCGCGGAGTTCACCGAGCTGGTGGACAAGCTGCAACGGCGGGTCAACTGGACATCGTCGAGCGAGCTGACCGAGACGCTCGACCTGCTCGACAAGCAACGCGACAACCTGCTGTCTCTCCTCTTCGGCGTCATCAGCAGCTACACGAGCCTGCCCGACACCGCCCTGGGCAAGGCGGCCATCTGGCTCGAGCGCGTCACCCGCCCCTACAAGAGCATCCAGACCGCCCCGGCGCAGCAGGAGAGCGTCCAGATCAATGGCCTCTTGCTCGACCTCGAGGCGGAGGAGGCGAAGACACACCTGGCGACGCTGCACCTGACCGAGCAGGTCGCCGAGCTGAAGACGATCAACGACCAGTATGTCGCCCTCACCGCCCAACGGGCCCGCGACGCGGAGGCCGACAAGCAGGAGCCGGTCGCCGACCTGCGCAAGCAGATCGACCCGCTCTATGAGGCGATCCGGGTCATCACGCTGGCCGAGAGCGTCTGCGCGCCGACCGACGTGACCGCGGAATTCATCCTGGGCTTCAACGCGACCCTCCGCGAGGTGAATAACCTCTATAACCTACGGAGCGGCAAGACGCAAGAGGAAACGCCCGACCCCGTCCTGCCGGGCACCGACCCGTCGGAGCCCGGTGGCGAGGAGCCGACCGATCCGGAAGAGGGCGGCTCGCCGGGCGATATTTAATCGCCGCCAGGCGAACGAGGCACGAAGGCAAGCCTCGTTCGCCTTTTTTTTTCGCCCCCGGCCGCCCGGCCCGTCAACGGCAATCCGCCTCGTCGCAAGGCGCCCCGGTCGTCTCGAACTCGATCGTGCAATGGCCGATCCCCTCGGCATGGAAGAGCGCCTTCAGCTCACGCTTCACGCCGGCCATCTCCTCCAGGCTATCGACCACCACATGAAGCGTCGCCGCGTTCTCGGTCGTGCTGATGGCCCAGACATGCAGGTGATGCCACCACCTCAGGGCCGGCACGGCATCGAGCCGGGCCCGCAGCCGCTCCAGGTCGACCGACGAGGGCACCGCGTCGATCGACAAGAAAAGACTCTCGCGCAGCAGGTTGAAGGTCGAGACCAGGATCACCACGGCGATCGCCAGGCTCACGGCCGTATCGACCCACGCCCAGCCGGTATAACGGATCACGAGGCCCGAGATCACGACACCGACCGACACCAGGGTATCCATCAACATATGGAGATAAGCGCCATGCACGTTCAGGTCCCTCTTCCGGTCGCGCGTCAGGAGCCAGGTCGTCAGGCCGTTCACGACGATCCCCACGCCGGCGGTCCAGCTGATCGCCAGCCCGGAGAGCGGCTGCGGATGCCTCAGCCGGTAAACGCTCTCGATAATGATCGCCCCGACCGCGACCAGCAGGATGACCGCATTGACCAGCGAGATCAGGATGGTCGATTTCTTATAGCCATAAGTGAAATGCGCGCTGACCGGTTGCCTCGCCAGCCGGAAGGCGACCAGCGCCAGGACGAGGCTGAACACGTCGCTCAGGTTGTGGCCGGCGTCCGAGAGCAGTCCCAGCGAATGATAAAGCAAGCCAACGGCAGCCTCCACCCCCACGAAAAGCAGGTTGAGCACGATGCAAACGATAAAAATCCGGTTCAAAGAGCCGCCCGCCCCGGGCAGCCCGTGATGATGATGATGTCCCATAAATCGCCTAATCTTTTTCCCGCGAAGATACGTCATTTATCCCTTCCGGCCCTCACGGCAGCCGGGAAACCCAATTAAAAGTAAGGGCATAAATCCACGGAACAAATACTTTTACTACCTTCGCGCCCGGGAAAAAAGAAGGAAGACAGATGGAACAGCGAACAGAGGAGAGACGATTGATCCGGCGGATCGAGGAGAAGGTCAAGAAGGCGATCTTCGACTATGGGCTGATCGACGAGGGCGACCGCCTGCTGGTGGGGCTCTCGGGCGGAAAGGACTCGCTGGCGCTGGTCGACCTGCTCGGTCGCCGGTCGCGGATCTTCAACCCTCGCTTCGAGGTGGTGGTCGCCCATGTGGTCATGAGCAATATCCCTTACGCCTCCGACATCGACTACCTGCGCTCGCGCGCCGAGGCCTACGGCTTCCCCTTCATCCTGCACGAGACCCGCTTCGACGCCTCGACAGACCGGCGCAAGTCGCCCTGTTTCCTCTGCTCGTGGACCCGCCGGAAGGCGCTGTTCGAGATCGCCAAGCGGGAAGGTTGCGGCAAGATCGCCCTCGGCCATCACCAGGACGACATCCTGGAGACGCTGCTGATGAACCTGACCCACCAGGGCGCTTTCGGCACGATGCCGCCCCGCCTCAAGATGGACAAGTTCGACATGACGCTCATCCGGCCGCTCTGCCTGGTCAAGGAGACTGAGCTGGAGGCGATGGCGCAAGCGCTCGGCTACAGGAAACAGCTCAAGAACTGCCCTTACGAGTCCGGCTCGAGCCGCTCGGACATGAAGCAACTCCTGGCCCAACTGGAAGCGGCCAACCCGGACGCCCGCTCGAGCCTATGGAACAGCATGAGCAACATCCAAACCGATTATTTACCCCATAAAATAAAATAGATATGCAAGGAGTTTATACGATTTTAATGCTAATCGTCTCGAACATCTTCATGACCTGCGCCTGGTACGGGCATTTGAAGATGAAACAACAATTCAGCTGGTTCGAGCACCTGCCCCTGATCGGCGTGATCCTCTTCAGCTGGTTCCTGGCCTTTTTCGAATACTGTTTTCAGGTGCCCGCCAACCGGATCGGCTTCCGCGAGAACGGCGGCCCGTTCAGCCTGATCCAGCTCAAGGTGATCCAGGAGGTGATTACGCTGGTGGTCTTCGTCGGCTTCAGCACGATCGCGTTCAAGGGCGAGTCGTTCAAATGGAACCATGCCCTAGCCTGCCTCTTCCTGGTGGCCGCTGTTTATCTGGTCTTCAAGAAATGAGAATATCTCCCGTTCCTGATCGGGATGAAACCACGTGATTCGCGGGTCGCGCCTGAACCAAGTCATCTGCTTGCGGGCGTAGACCCGCGAGTCGCGTTTGATCTTCTCCACGGCCATCTCGAGCGTCCAGGTGCCGTCGAAATAGTTGAACAGCTCCTTGTAGCCGACCGTATTCAATGAGTTCAGGTGACGGAAAGGATAAACCCGCCGTGCCTCCTCGAGCAGGCCATCGGCCATCATCTGGTCCACACGGCGGTTGATGCGGTCGCACAGTTCCTCACGATCGCGGGTCAGGCCCACCTGAATGATCCGGAAGTCCCGCCGCTTGGGCTGGTTCGTCCGCAAGGAAGAATAGGGTACGCCGGCCTGCCGGCAGATCTCGATCGCATGGACCACCCGCTTATAATTGTTACGGTCCACCTGGTTGTAATGGACCGGATCGACACGTTTCAGCTCCTCCAGCAGATAATCCAACCCCTTCTCCTCATAATCGCGCCAGGCGGCCTCACGGACCTCAGGAAGGACCGTAGGGATATCGTCGATCCCCTTGCATACGGCATCGATATACATCATTGAGCCGCCGGTCATGACCACCGTCGGGATCGAACGATGCAACTCATGGATCAAGGCGATCGCCTCCTCCTCAAAATTGCTGGCGCTGTAATAGTCGTGAATGGAGAGCGTGCCGACGAAGTAATGCTTGACACGGCTCATCTGCTCCGGGGTTGGAGCGGCCGTGCCGATGGGCAGCTCACGGAAAAGCTGACGGGAATCGGACGAGAGAATGGGCGAGCCGAACCGCTCCGCCACACGCAAGCTCAATTCCGTTTTTCCGACTCCCGTCGGCCCCAATAAGACGATCAGGTTATTCATCAATAACGGTCGTCATCGTAGGGGTTATCCATCGGACCGTCGCCCAGGCCCTCGAAGCCCTCGCGGTCCAACTCGTCGATATCGTATTCCGAATCCCCATAAAAATCCTCACCCAGATCGGATGAGCCACTTTTATTCGACTAGAAATCATCGAACGAGATCAGTTGGGCCGGCGCGTTACCCACGGACTTCGTGCAGACCGCCTCTTTCAGGTCCTGACCCGGAATGATCTCGCGCAACTCCATGAAGAAAGCCCGCTCCGTCATGTTATCGAAGACGAACAGCAGACGTTGTCCCTCCTCCTCGACCAGCTCGTCGAGACGGGTCTCCGCCATGGTATAACTGTCCTCGTCGGATGTGGTATCCATCTCGACCAATGTCACCTCGGTCCGCTTGCTCCAATCGTCATCACAGATAAAGAATGAGTCCATCTGATCCTTCGAATACTTAACGGAATCGAGGATTATATTACGCAAATCCAGAAATGTCGCCTCAGAATCGATCCGGATCTCCCGTTTGAAATCGTCCACCTCGTCTGACAGCATAAGAAATCTGTAAATCATAATCGCATCTTAATTTTTTTGTTCGCCCAAAAGTAATAAAAATATTAATGCGCGGCCGTATTGACCGGAAAAGTTTATAGGGCGCTACCCGAACATCGAGAGACAAAAAAATCCCCGACGGTCGTCAACGTACCGTCGGGGATTCCTCTTATTTCATGAATCGCCTACTTGAACACGAAACGGAACAGGTCGTTACCGTTCGCGTAGAGCAGCAGGGCGAACAGGATCGCCATACCGGCCATCTGGGCATATTCCAGGAACTTGTCGCTTGGCTTACGACGAGCGATCACCTCGTAGAGCAGGAACATCACGTGGCCACCATCCAACGCCGGGATCGGCAGGATATTCATGAAGGCCAGGATAATCGACAGGAAGGCTGTCTGCATCCAGAAGGCCCGCCAGTTCCACGTGTCGGGGAAGATGCTACCGATCGTGGCAAAACCACCCAGGCTCGACGCGCCCTCTTTCGTGAAGACATACTGCATATCGCTCACGTAACCTTTCAGCGTATTGATCCCTAACTTCACG
>USAD01000045.1 GCA_900552415.1 uncultured Parabacteroides sp. | reverse complement strand
GGAGTGGGATGGCCAGGAGTTGAGCCATACGCAGCTGAAGGAGGTGGATATTGAGGACCTGTTGCCGCGAGACAAGATCGTGGTGAACATGGAGGCGGTGGGTGCCCTGCTGACGGGGCAGAAGATCCTGATCACCGGCGCGGCGGGCAGCATCGGCAGCGAGATGGTGCGTCAGATCGCCCGCTATCATCCCGCCGAGCTGATCCTGGTAGACCAGGCGGAGACACCCCTGCACGACATCCGTTTGATGATGAAGAAGGAGTTTCCTACGATCACGGCCTATACCCTGATCGGGGATATCAGCCACGAGGCGCGTATGCGGGAGATCTTCGAGGCGCATCGCCCCGACTACGTCTTTCACGCGGCGGCCTATAAGCATGTGCCGATGATGGAGGACAACCCGAGCGAGAGTATCCAGAACAACGTGAAGGGTACCTGTGTCATCGCCGACCTGGCCGTTGAGTACGGCACGAAGAAGTTTGTGATGATCTCGACCGACAAGGCGGTGAACCCGACCAACGTGATGGGCTGCTCGAAGCGGATCTGCGAGATCTACGTGCAGAGCCTGGACAAGGCGATCAAGGAGGGGCGTGTCGCCGGTCAGACCCAGTTCGTGACGACCCGATTCGGGAACGTGCTGGGGTCGAACGGCTCGGTGATCCCCCTATTCAAGAAACAGATCCAGAACGGTGGTCCGGTGACGGTGACCCATCCCGACATCATCCGTTTCTTCATGTTGATCCCGGAGGCCTGTATGCTGGTGCTCGAGGCGGGCACCATGGGCAAGGGGGGCGAGATCTTCGTCTTCGACATGGGCAAGCCGGTCAAGATCGTGGACCTGGCCAAACGGATGATCCAGCTGAGCGGCGCCCAGGGGGTGGAGATCAAGTTCACCGGCCTGCGGGATGGCGAGAAGCTGTATGAGGAGGTACTGAACGACGAGGAGATCACCTTGCCGACCCATCACCCGAAGATCAAGATCGCCAAGGTGCGCGAGTATGACTACGAGGCGGTGCGGCAGTCGATCGATGCCCTGATCGAGAGCAGCCTGGTGGATGATGATATGACGATCGTACGACAGATGAAGGCGATCGTACCTGAGTTTAAGAGTCAGCATTCCAAATATGAGATATTGGACAAGGCGGTATAACCCGGCGCGTAAGCTGAGACGGTCCCTGCTCCTGATGGGGGCGGTCCTGCTCCTGTGGGGCAGCCCGGCGAAGGGGCAGCCCCTGGCCCCCGAGGGATCGGTGGATCTCTTTATGGGGGTGGACCTGAACTACCGGGACCTGCTGCACAACAAGGTGTATGAGGTGCTGGTGAACCTGACGCCCGGCGTGAAGTGGCACCTGGGGCGGCAGTGGCAGGTGGCGGCGCAGGCGCTGATACCGGTCTATAACGACTATGGGGATCGCTACAAGCGGATCCGGCTGAATATGGCGTTGCTCTCGAAGGAGTTTTACTTCAAGGAGCGTTATTTCCTGAAGGTGAGCGGCGGCCTGTTCGGGAGCGAGCGGTATGGCCTGGACCTGAAGGGGATGCTGGTGGTGAACGATTGGCTGGCCTTCGAGGCGCAGGCGGGCCTGACGGGCTATTGCTCGATGGCGACCGGCTGGGAGGCGAGCAGGCCGGGACGGGTGACGGCCCTGGTGGGGGTGGATTTTTACCTGAACCGCTGGAACACGCAATTCCGGGCACGCGGCGGCCGTTTCCTCTATGAGGATTATGGCGTCGTGGGTGAGTGTATGCGCCATTTCAAGCATTGCTCGGTGGGGCTGTTCGGCTCCTACAGCGACCGGTGGGGCAAGAACGGGGGCTTCAAGGTGGTGGTGATGATCCCGCCTTACCGACGGACCCGCCGGACGGTGAACGTGCGACCCGCCTCGAACTTCCGCCTGACCAACAACATCATGGCGGATCCCTACGCGAACCGGATGTACACGACCGATCCGGAGGAGAACGAGCGGGAGGGCTGGTTCGACCGCGAGCGACTGCGGTGGGGCAGCAACCGGATGGCGCCCGACTTCCAGATCCGGGAAAAAGCGGGAAAGGAGGTGACGCCATGAGAGGATGGATTGTTGGCCTGCTGATGGGGCTGGCGCTGGTCTGCAAGGGCCGGGCCCAGGAGTATACGGGTATCACCGGCATGGTCCATGTGCCGACGGCCGAGATGGCGCCGGAGGGGGATGCCCGTATCGGTGGCAGCTTCCTGAACGGGGAGTTCCTGCCGGATATGCTGAAATTGGATGGCGAGAAATACCATACCTTCAATTATTATCTGGCGATCACTCCATTTTCCTGGATTGAGCTGGCTTATGTGGAGACTTTGTTGAAGAGCCATAAGTATGATGATCCGACGGAGAAGGTGGGATATTATATGAAGGACCGTCATTTCGCGGTGAAGGTACGGCCCCTGAAGGAGGGGAAATATTGGCCGGCGGTGGCAATCGGCGTGCAAGATCCGAGTAATTCGGTCTCGTATGAAAATGGGGCGGATTTTACCTATGTGAAAAATTATTATATTGCCGCCACGAAGCACTGGCGTCCGGGTGGACATGAGTTGGGTTTCCACCTGACCTATCGCCACTACCGGTCGGACCATAACCGGAAGTGGAACGGCCTGGTGGGAGGCGTGACTTACCGTCCGGCGTTCGCCACGAATTGCCGGGCGATGGTGGAATACACGGGCAACGACGTGAATGTGGGTATCGATTGCCTGTTGTGGAAGCACCTGTTTATCCAGGCGGTCCTGCAGAACGGGAAGTATTTCTCGGGCGGGCTGCGTTTTGAGATGAATTTGTTTTAATTAAGGGGTGGTGTCCCCCGGAGGGGAGGCCGCCCAATGTATCATTTATAATTTTTTATTCAACAATGAAAAGTTTTACGAAGTGGGGAGCCGCTTGGCTCCTGATGGGAACTTTAGCCTTGGGAACGACGGGTTGTAGTGATGATGACCCCAGTTATGACAACGTAACGCCGCCTACCGTAGTGGCCAAGTACACGATCAACGGCCGTGTATTGGCCGTGAATGGTGAGGGTCTGGTCGCTAAGGTGACACTGGATGGCTCGACAACCATCGAGACAGAGGCCGACGGCTCCTTTACGATGAAGGTGGAGGCGGGTACGCACACCTTGAAGGCCGAGGCCGAGGGCAAGCTGGCGAAGGAGAAGGCGGTAGAGGTGACCGCGTCTGAGAATGGTGAGGCGATTGCCTGGAACGTGGTGCTGACCAACGCCGGCCAGGCGGTGACGGTAGCGGCTGACGGTAGCGCGGCCGGCAAGACCAACACGGAGACCCTGAAAGGCAATGAGCAGGCCTCGATTGAGGTGGACCTGACAGCGGCTGAGGGCTCGTTGCCCGCCGGCTCGACGATCACGATGACCTCGTTCTATTCGTTCAACACGAAGTTTGAGACCAAAGCGGGCGCGGAGAGACAGATGCTGGCGGGCGTGAACCTGTCGAGCAGCGACGCTACGGAGCTGAGCAAGCCGGTCGCTATTGACCTGAACGTTGGCGCCGAGATGGCCGAGATGGTCCAGGCCTACAAGCAGGTGGATGGCGAGTGGGTATCGATGCCTTGCGCGGTGGATGGCGATAAGGTTCGCCTGGAGGCTGACGCGTTGACCTCGTACGCCTTGTCGTTTGACGCCGAGATCTCTTCCTCTTTGTCGAAAGAGACCATCGAGCTGGATTCGAAGCTGTGGGATAACTTGTCCGGTAGCGGCGACCTGCAGGTATCGGATGTGGGCTACTCCTATAAGCATGGTCTGGACCTGAAGGCCGGCGCGAACCGGATGCAGGCTTACCTGGTCGAGTTGCTGGGACATCATGTCGGCTCCTCGTCGGTTGGCTCATGGAAGGGCTCTTATGATTTGGACGTAACCCTGCCGGTCGGTACGGGAATGAACGTCAACGCCTCCCAGTCGGTGTTGGAGTATACGGCTACGGCGGGCAGCTATTCCGCTACGGCCAAATATTATGGCGACATCACTTTCAAGGCGACGACTTACAACCGTCAGCATACGGGTGGTGGTAGCCTGTAAGCGATAAGGACCTTATCCGATATTTGTTCTGCCGCCAGGTTCCTCATGGGAGAGGGGCCTGGCGGTTTTTTTGTGTTCGATAATGAGAGACGAACGAGTGTCGGCTGAAATAAATTTGCTATTTTTGCGATACAATCAAATACATTGTAGTTATGGCTAATGGAGCTGATGAACGTTTGGAGAGTGAATCTGGTCTGGACATGGATCAGAATGATTCTCTGGATATTTATCCAAACGCGGAGGTTCGGATCGTGCGGGAGCAATATAGTATATTGCATGTAAAACGACTTTGTGAAAGTCGGAAAGAACTGGTGATTGATCCAGATTTTCAGCGGAACGCCGTATGGGAATCCAGGCAGAAAATGGAATAAGTGGAATCTGATTTGATGGGAATCCCCATTCCTGTAATGTATTAGTTTGAGATGAGGGATGGAACCAAACAGGTTGTCGATGGCAGACAGCGGATTACCGCTTTACTTGATTTCCTGAACAACAAGTTCGCCTTGAAGGAGCTTAATATCTTACGTAAACTCAATGGCAAGTTTTTTAAGGACTTGGATCTAAAATTGCAAGGTATATTCGAGGATTATCAATTGTTCTTTTACATCATTCAGCCACCTACACCAGAGAGGGTTAAGTATGATATTTTTGACCGGGTGAACAGAGGGGGCACTAATCTTAACAGTCAGGAGATGCGTAATGCCCTCTATCGGGGAATGGCGACCGACCTCATTAAGGAAATCGCGGAATCGAAAGCTTTTAAGAAAGTGACGGGGCATGGTATCAGTCCAAAGAGGATGAAAGATCGTTATGTCGCTTTAAGGGCGGTCGCTTTTTATTTTTATGAGCGGCAAATCCTGATTGATCCGGATACTAAGCAACCCTTGGTGTATAAGAGCGATATAGATGATTATCTGGCAAAGACGATGATTTTCCTGAACAAGTATTTGGATAAGGAAAAGAAAGAAACTTTAGTTCGCTTGTTTGAGAAGGCTTATGAAAGGTTTTGAATCGACAGGGTCAAAAAGGCGTCCGATTAATATGCCTTTGATGGAGTCGTTGACGTTGCTTTTCTTGTTGAATGAGGATTTGGAGAAACGGGAGTTTATTAAGGAACGGATTCATGCGGTCAAGCGGGAATTGGATGAGTCGGGTTTTTGTAAGGGCAGTGTGGATTCGAGTAGGAGTTGGGAAGCGAGACTTCAAATTTTAACTAAGTTATTATAAGATGATAAAGAAATTAGCCCTGAGAGGCTTTAAGAATATCAAGAGTGAGGATCTCGAGTTGAGACCGATCACGATCCTTACCGGTTTAAACTCGACCGGCAAGTCTAGCGTGCTCCAGGCTATCTTGTTGTTATGTAAAGAGACGACACGAAATGGCATGTTGTTTTTGAATGGTGTATCTTCTGCCTTTTCGACCTTAAGGAATATTTATGTCAATGCCAAAGAGGTTTTTATATCTTGTGAAACGGAACAAGGAACGATCGTTTATCGCTTGGATCAGGAATCCTATAGTATTGAACCTAGTGGATCTATCAGCGCAATCATACCCGAGTTTGAGAAAAACCTGTTTTATTTATCCGCGAATAGGATTGGAGTAGAAAATGATGCCATATTGTCTAACAATCAGGTATGTGGTGTAGATGGCCGATATTTGTACGGGACTTATGAGCGTGAGAAATCCCGAGCTTTAGATGAGTCTTTAGTCAGATATTCAGGCTCTTTGACGCTGGCGGCTCAAGTGAATTATTGGTTGGGCTATATCTTGGATTTACCGATGGAATTGACGACAGAGAAACGCACAGAGGAAAAGGTGGAAATTCGTTTTAAGAGTGATGGTATTCCCAATTTATCTCCTAATCAGTTGGGGGCAGGTGTGAGTTATCTGGTAAAGATTTTGATCCTTTGTTTGCAAGCCCGAAAGGGAGATGTTATCTTAATTGAGAACCCCGAGATCCATTTGCATCCCGCAGCTCAATCGAAACTGGGTGAGTTTTTTGCTTTTATAGCTTCCGCGGGTATCCAATTGATACTGGAGACCCATTGTGAGCATTTATTGAATAGACTGCGTTATGAGGTTTATCATGAACGGATAGATCCAGACCAGCTTGTCATTTATTATAAAGGGGGCATTATTGAGCCTTTCCAGGTTATTCATATACGTGAGAACGGGAAATATGACGTGGCGTTTCCGGGTGGTTTTTTTGACGCGACCTTAACTGAGTTGTTGGAGATCGAATGATGGGAAAAGTGGATTACTCGGTGGTCTTGAGTGATGAATTGTTAGATCAATTTTATCTGTTCAAGAAAAATGGGCATTATGACGAAAAGCTGGTACAGCGTCTTTTGCGTTATTATAAGCCGCTTTACCTTACTAATATCTCTCAATTGGAGAGAATCGGCCATGAGCCTGATCCTACGTTGAGAATAAATCTTTTGAAAAGTGATTATAAAAGTCAATCTTTAGAAGAATTGGCCAAAATAACCCAATTTAAGATTATTCTTTGTACGGATCGGACGGATTTTCCGTATGTGAATATAAATGGTGATGTTATAGAGAGTAATTATAGTGGGACTTTTTTACGCAGTGATTCTCGTCTGAAAGCGATTTCCCATATTAAGGCATTATGCGCAGATGCCAAGAATAAGGTCATTGTCTATGATAAATATTTTAGTAATCAACGTAATAATATTGAAATTCTAAAAGGGATCCTACCTAAGCGTAAATTAGAAATCGAATTTGATAAAGGGAGTTTCTCTTTGGAACAACAAAATGCCCTGAAGGCAGAATGTCCAGCTTGGATTTTAAAAGAGAAGATCCTGTTGGATTGTCATGATCGTTACCTGATTGTAGATGATAAGACTGAGATCGTATTGACCAGTGGTTTCCAATATTTGAACGAAAAGACGAAAGAACTCACCTATTTGGTCAGGAGAATCAATGGGCATCAGTTTGGGTAAGAAGAGGAATGATAATTTTGCGTTAGCTCGTCGTTAAACGGTTTCTTGTATCGATACTCGATTTTCTTAAGCGAGATAAGGCGTCTCATGAAAAATAACTAATTTTGCCTCTCAAGTATGGTTAAAAGCATTAAGAAATGAATAATATAGAAAAAGAGCAGATTATCAAATTGATCCATCGGGAGGTGATTCCGGCGATCGGATGTACGGAGCCGATAGCGGTGGCTTTGGCATCGGCCAAGGCGGCAGAGATCTTGGGTCAGGCGCCCGAGACGATCGAGGTATTCTTGAGCGCGAATATCCTGAAGAACGCGATGGGCGTCGGAATTCCGGGAACAGGTATGGTCGGGTTACCGATCGCGATCGCGCTGGGTGCCCTGATCGGTAAGTCGGCTTATGGGCTGGAGGTGCTGAAGGATTTGACACCGGAAGGACTGGAGCGGGGTAAGGCATTGGTGGAGAACCGGGCCATCTCGATTCACCTGAAGGAGCAGGTTGACAAGCTCTATATCGAGGTGGTCTGCCGGGCCGGCAATTCGCGGGCGACGGCGGTGATCAGCCATGAGCATACCCGTTTCGTCTATCTGGAGAAGGATGGGGCGGTCTTTATGAACTCGCTGGCGAACCCCGGAGGTGAGGCCAACGGGGAAGAGGAGGAGGATTTGCGTCTCTCTTTCTCGATGGTGTATGATTTCGCCATGAACATGCCGTTGGATGAGATCCGTTTCATCATGGAGACGGCCCGGCTGAACGAGGCGGCTGCCAAGGCCTCCATGAAGGGGAACTATGGCCATACGGTCAGCAAGACGGTAGCGGGCGATTTCGGTCGCAAATATCTGGGTGACTCGCCCTATACGCACATGCTGGCGATGACTTCCGCCGCTTGCGACGCCCGGATGGACGGCGCTATGATTCCGGTGATGAGTAATTCCGGTAGTGGTAATCAAGGGATCGCCGCGACGCTGCCCGTCTTGTCGTTCGCCGAGGATATCCATTGCTCGGAGGAGCAGTTGATCCGTGCGTTGATGTTGAGCCACCTGATGGTGATCTATATTAAGCAGAGCTTGGGACGTCTCTCCGCATTGTGTGGCTGCGTGGTCGCCGCGACAGGCGCCAGCTGTGCCATTACCTACCTGATGGGTGGCAGCAAGACACAGATCTCTTACGCCATCAAGAATATGATCGGCAACATTACCGGTATGATTTGCGACGGCGCCAAGCCCAGTTGCGCGATGAAGGTGTCGAGCGGTGTCTCAACGGCGATGCTCTCGGCCCTGATGGCGATGGAGAACAAGGTGGTGACCCCGATGGAGGGTATCATCGACGAGGATGTGGACCGTTCCATCATCAACCTGACCTCGATCGGCTCGAAGGGTATGGAGGCGACTGATAAGTTGGTATTGGATATTATGACGCACAAGGGCTGTTAAAGCGGCTTATAGCGTAAAAAAGATTGTTTTGGTATGACGATGAAAATGGATAGGCGGGAAAGGGAGATCACGAGAATCACCCTTTTCGGCTCTTTTGTGAACGTTGGCTTGCTGGCGTTCAAGTTTGTGGCAGGCTTTTTGGGAAACAGTAGTGCGATGATCGCTGACGCTGTGCACTCGCTTTCCGATTTCCTGACGGATATCGTGGTGCTCGTTTTCGTGCGGATCTCTTCGCGTCCAGAGGATGAGGGACATGATTACGGGTATGGTAAAGATGAGACCTTGGCCACCTCGATCATTGGAGCAGTGCTGCTTTTTGTCGGTTTTGGACTGCTGTGGGACGGGTGCGACCGAATTTGGCTCCATTATGTTGATGGGATTCCATTGGAGAGCCCGGGCCTTGTGGCACTCTATGCGGCTTTGGCCTCGATCGTGGTGAAGGAACTGTTGTTTCGGTTGACGTTGCGTGTCGGTCGGCGACAGGATAGCCAGGTGGTGATCGCCAACGCGTGGCATCACCGGTCGGACGCCTTCTCGTCGATCGGGACGGCATTGGGTATTGGCGGCGCGATCCTGCTGGGCGACGAGTGGCGTATCCTCGATCCGCTGGCGGCGGTCATTGTCAGCCTGTTTATCGTCCGTGTCTCACTGCGGCTGATGCTGCCCGCGGTACAAGACCTGTTGGAGGTCTCTTTGCCGAAAGAGACCGAGGCACAGATCCTGGAGATTATTTCCGAATCGCCCGAGGTACGCAATCCGCATCACCTGCGCACGCGGCGTATCGGTAACCGCTTCGCCATCGAGGCGCATATCCGGGTAGATGGCCGGATGACGGTCTACGACGCTCATGAGCTGACCCGTGAGATCGAGAACCGGTTGCGACAGGAGTTTGGAGCGGCGACCCATGTGGTGCTGCATGTCGAGCCGGTTAAATAAGGAGGTCCTGATCCGCTTCGGGTGGCGGATCAGAAGCGGTAGTAGTCCGCGTTGTAGCGGGTCAGGATATCCATTGGCACGAAATGATTCTGCTTCTCGGGCGGATTGTGGTAGATGAGCCGGTTGATCACGGTGTCGGTACAGTAGGAGAGCAGGTTCTCTGAGTGCTGGGCGATCAGGAACTGGATGCTGCCCTTTTTCAGTCCTTCGATATTCTTGGGCAGGTCGTCGAAACCGACCAGGATCGTATTTTCCCGTTTCTCCCGTTCCAGTTGCTCCGCGATCAGGTGAACACGTGAGTTGAAGGTGATGATGTGGCGGATATCGGGATTGTTCCGGAAGAAACGCTCGAGGACAGCCCCGTTGAAATCGGAATCGTAGGGGTGGATGTATTCCTCGACAAGAGCGCATTCCAGGTGATGGTCCGCCAGGTAGCTCATGAACCCCTCGCGCCGGCGTTCGGCGGAGTTGTTGAGGGCATCCTTATCCTTGTGGATGCGGAAGATGGCGACCTGTTGGGCCGGTTGGCGGTCGAGCAGGAGATGGGCGGCCAGGTAGCCGCTCTGGAACATCGGCATGCCGTAGTAGGCCAGGTAAGGGCAATCGGACAGGTAGGAGTCGATCAGGAGACAGGGTATTTCCTTCCGGCTGAGCTCATTGACCAGGCCCCGTACCTTTTCGCGGAAGGTTGGCGCCAGGACGATGGCGTCCGGCTGGTGAGCGATCATCTCGGCATAGCCTTTCTGGAACGACTCGATGGAAAACAGGTCGTAGGTGAAGAGGCGGATATCGATGTTGAAAGGCTCCGATTTCTTACGTGCCGCCTCGAGTCCCTGAGCCACCCGTTCCCAGTATTCGCCGGGGCCATAGTCGGGCAGGAGGCAAGCCATCAGGTATTTTTTCTGAGAGGCGAGCAGCGAGGCGTAGATGTTCGGCTTGTAACCGATGCGTTGAGCTACCTCGAGTACCTTTTGGCGGCTGGCCTCGGAGACCTCGCCCCGGTTATGAATGACACGGTCGACCGTTCCTTTCGAGACGCCGGCCAGTTGGGCGATATCCTTGATGGTGATGCGCTTGTCTTCTGTCATGATCTTGCGTGTTGCTTTTGAAAAGATAATAAGGCGGTAAGGAAGATGTCATAGATACCTCCTTACCGTCGCTTACTGTTATGGTAATTCCTTGATCTTGATGTTCTTGAACCAGACCTCATCGCCGTGGTCCTGCAACAGGATATAACCCTCCTCGGCGTTACCGAAGTTCGGCCAATTGCGGTATTTGCTGTAGTTGACCAATGCCTTCCACATCATGTTGTTGCGGTCGTACTCCAGGATTTTGGTCCCGTTCAACCAGTGTTCCACATGATTGCCCTTGACAATCACCATAGCCGTATTGAACTCGCCCGTGTGGAAAGGCTTGGCCTCGGGGGCAGGGATCAGGTCATAGAGTGAGGCTAGCTTACGGTTACCCATGACGCCCAGCTTCGCATCCGGATGCTTCTCGTCGTCGAGGATCTGGAACTCGCAGCCAATGGCTGAACCTTCGCCCTTGTTCAAGTCGGGGTTGACGAAATACTTGATACCACTATTGGCGCCCTCGGTGATCTTGAAATCAACCTTCAGAATGAAATTACGGTATTTCTTGGTCGTGATGATGTCGCCTCCGTTAGTCGACTCACCCCCGTTGCCTTTTTCTACCTTCAGGAGGCCATCCTCAATGCGCCAGCCTTTTTCGGGGAAGGCTTGGAGCTTGGCGCCTCGCCAACCTTCGGTGTCTTTGCCGTTCCAAAGCAGTTTCCAGCCGTCGCGTGCCTCCTCGACCGAGAGGGTGTTTGGCGCCTGCTGGGCAGGTGTGAGTCGGGTTGCCGGAATGGATTTCTTCTGGGCCTCGATCGTGCCGGGCAGCAGGCCGGCGGCCAGGAAGAGGGATGCTGCTATCATTAATCTTTTCATCGTCGTATTCAAAAATTTAATGGATTGATTATAATTTATAGAACTCTTCCCATCCCTTGCGAGGTGGCATGCCGGCCAGCATGGCGTTGGCGAACTCGTTGTTGGTGAACCGTTTTGAATGCGGATCGAAGAAGAGTTGGGTATTCAGGCGCTGGGCGATGACGCCAAGGCTGAACATCTGGCTCATCGGTCCGAAGATCTCGAACGGCGAGCGGGTCTTCTCCTCGCCACAACAAGCCCGGATGAAGTTCTCGAAGTGGTTGGATGGGCTCTTGGGTACCTCGGGCAGGAATTTCTCCATCTCTTTCGCCTTCTCCTCGGGGATGATCGAGAGGGTAGAGCCGTGAGAGGCTCCCTTGAAGACCAGCTCCTTGCTGTAGATGATCTTACCGGGGTTGAGCTTCGTATCGTTCATATCGCCCTGGTTGGAGGCCGGGATGCTCGGGTCGAGACCAGCGACGCCATATCCCGGTGGCAACGGGGGCAGGTTGTCGAGTCCGTCATACCAGGACACGGCGACCGGCGGCATATTGCGGCGTTGCGCGAAGCGGAACAGGATCGTAGACGAGTAGGGGAAGAAGAAATCGTTGTGACCGTCTGCCCGGATCATGCTGATCTCGTAGGGCAAGCCCAGCTCAAGGAACTGATGGACGGTGTCGAGCAGGTGAGCACCCCAGTCGCCCAACGCGCCCATACCGAAGTCGTACCAGCAACGCCAGTCGCCCAGGTGATAATTGATGTTGTAATCGTGGTAAGCGCATTGCATCAACCAGGTCATCCAGTCGAGCGTATCGGGCAGGGCCTGCTTATCGGGATATTTATAGATGTTGGCATCCCACTTGTGCCAGCGGCGAGAGTTATTCATATGTGCGGTGACGGCGGTCACGTCCTTGATGATGCCCGCGTCCATCCAGGCCTTGAATTGGAAATAGTTCGCCTCCGAGTGGCCCTGGTTACCCACCTGTGTTACCGCTTCCGGATGACGGCGGGCCGCCTGCATCATCAGTTCCGCCTCGTGGAAGGTGCGGGCCATCGGCTTCTCGACATAGACATGCTTGCCTTGTGAGAGGGCGAGCATCGTGATGGCGAAGTGCGAGTGGTCGGGTGTCGCGATGGCGACGGCCTCGAACTGGTTGCCGATCTCGTCGAACATCTTGCGGAAATCCTGATAGCGTTTCGCGTTGGGATACATGCCCATGACTTTCTGGGTGTGCTTGGCGCCCATATCGACGTCGCAGAGGGCCACGACATTCACCCGGTTGGTCTTAGCGAATTCGCTGATGATTTGCTCGCCGCGATTACCGATACCAATATAGGCGATGTTCACTTTCCTGCCGGCTCCTACGACCTGGCTGTAGCTTTTCGCGTTCAGCAGATGAGACGTGCCGCCCACTGCCATCCCTGCCGAGGTCAGGGCCATTGTCCTTAAGAAATTTCTTCTTGTCGTCATAGTATTAAATTAACAATGTGTTTTTAGCTTCATTTTGGTCGTAAAGGTAAATAAATCTTTCCGTGCACGAACACGGTTTGCGTTATTTAATGAGAATTAACAAGATGCCTTTGCCTTTCCAAGTGGCGATTGTCAGGGGTGAAAAGCCTTATTTACTGGGCTTCTAAGGCTAAGGAAGGGCGAGGAAAAGCCTCGTAAAATGTGGAATATCAATTTGAGGAGGGAGGATTTATCGGGGATCTGATCATTAAAATATCATAAATTGTATAAAACGTGCACGAACACGGGCTTTATTATCTACTTTTGTTGT
>USAD01000044.1 GCA_900552415.1 uncultured Parabacteroides sp. | reverse complement strand
AGTCAGCGTTTCCTTACCTTCATACTTATCATTGGAACGCCAGTAGAAATTGGACGAGACTTCCTTGCCTTTCTCATCTTTCAATCTCAACTTAATATAATGTACCTGTGAGATATCTCCAGGAAAGCGAATGGCCAATACATCATTCTTTTGCCGGAGAAAGATGCGGTGATTGTTACGACCGCCCATATTGGTGATATGCAGGCAGAGATCAACCTGATCTGGAAATATCTTTTACCCGCATTATAGGGGAGTACGATAAAAGGAAAGCGGATCACACGGATTAAGAAGATGAACGCGGATATTATTTATTGAAATCAATAATATAATCTGCGTTCATCTGTGTTTGTCCGTGTCATCCGCGTGCTTTACCGCTTTTGGACACAGTTCACATGCGTATTGGAATATCTGTTTAGTATCCCGGGTTCTGTTGCCAGTTGGTGTTTTCGTTCAGGATATCCTGCGGAACAGGGAAGATACGGCATTCCTTGTCGAACCGTGCGGTCGGGAAGCCCTTCTTGTGGAAACCGTACTCGTTTTCGAATGTCCCGAAACGGATCATGTCGTTACGGCGCCAGTTCTCGTCGAACAGCTCGCGTCCGCGTTCATCCAGAAGATCCTGTAAAGTTGGTGTTCCCTCGAACACGGGAGCGTTCACGTAAGCGCGTATCTGGTTGATCAGGGACAGGGGCGTATCGTTGTTGGTCGCCTGGGCGCCTCTCAGGATGGCTTCCGCTTTAGTCAGCAGGATATCGGCATAACGGAAGATAGGCACATCATTGCTTTGATTCCGGTTGTGCTCACGATATTCTGTCGGATCGGGATAGAACTTGATGGAACGGTAGCCTTGACGCCAGCCATTGAAATCAGCTCCCGTGTTGAGCTGTTCGTTGACATCTTTCAAGGTGATGGTCTTGGTGAGGACCAACGGAAGCTCATTCTGGTAAAGGAAGACCTCGTTGGTTGGCTCGTAAGTCGCGCCATCAAACTTATAGACCGTATCTCTCAAGACACAATTGTTACGCTCGTCGCCCTCAAGGCTGAACAGGTCGGAGAACTCGGGGTTCATGGCATAGTTGCCAGCGCATGAGTTACCCATCTCACCGCCGTAGTAGCCGCCATTACCATCATCGATACGGCGGAACGTGCGGTAACGACCGTAATACATGCCTTGCGCCGATGTGCAGTCGAACGGCATGGCATAGATGAAATCCTTGATATGGTCGCCATTATCGGGGAAGAATTTCCGGCGATAATCGTCGTTCAGGTTGAACAGGCCGCTCTGGATGATCTCGTCGCAATAGCGGACACAATCGTCCAGCTTGTTGTTGGGGGTTGACGGCGTGTAGGCCGTGACATCACCACACGTATAGACTGCCCAGTTAATGTAGAGTTTTACGAGCAGAGCCTCAGCCATCCATTTGTTGGGTTTGCCATAAGTCGCGGCATCACTTTTCTCATTAAGATAAGGCAGGCAATCGAGCAACTCACGCTCGATATATTCGGCTACCTCCTTACGCGGGCTTCGTTCGATTGCCTCGTCCTCATCAGGAATGCGGTCGAGGATGGGCACATCACCAAAGCTGTCCATCAGGATGAAATGATAGAACGCACGCATGGCCTTAGCCGGCGCGACAATCTTTGGATCGGCCTCGTCGCCACCGAAATCACTGATGATCTGGTTGCATCGAGTGATACCACTTGACAGGTCGCTCCAGTAGGAGAGACCGCCATCGCTCGGCATGAAGTTGTGGAGTGAGAGGTGGCAATAGGTACCACCATCATAATAATCGCCATCGAAACTGATACCGGTCGCCTCGTCGGAAGCGAGAGTTTGTGTCCGGTTATAATTGCCGCCCAGGGCCGACCGGAACGCATAATAGACATCCGCCATCTTGGCCTCTACAGCCACCTCCGATGAGGAGGGATATTCCGTATATTGTGATTTGATATCCACGTCGAGATCGGTGCAACTGGCCAGGAAAGCCAAAGCCCCAGCGGTCATGAATACTTTGATATTATTTCTCATATCGCTTTGTTTAATCCTGTTGTTAGTTATTAATTTACTCATTGAATTAGAAGTTTACTTTCATGCCGATCATATAGCTTCTTGTGCGTGGGTAATAGCTGTTACTCCAATCGACACCCGGAGTCAAGCCGCCCAGTGAAACCTCGGGATCCGTTCCGCTATAACCGGTCAGGGTAAAGACATTGTTGCAAGTCGCGTAGAGCGTCAGGTTGTTGACCCATTCCCCGAAGTTTCCGAAGTTATAAGCAAGCGACAAGGTCGAGAGACGGAGGTAACTGCCATTCTCCAGATAACGGTCGGATGGGGTTTGCGCGTTCACGTCGGTAAACAATTGTTCTGTCGCCACCTCTTTCAGCACATTCTTGCCGGAAGTAACCAGAGAGATCGCGCTGTATTGCGCACGCAAGGCGTTGAAGATCTTGTTGCCAAGGACACCTTGGAAGAAAAGGTTCAATGACCAGTTCTTAAAGCTCAACGTATTGTTCCAGCCGTATGTCAATTTGGGTTGTGCGCTGCCGGTCTTGGTTTGGTCGGTCTCTTGTGGAGCGGTTGTGGTCTCACCCGTACGCTCACCTGTTTCCGGATCGTGCACGTAGAATTGAGAAACGCCCTCTTCGTTATAACCTGCCCATTCCAGGGTATAGAACTGTCCGATCGGGCAACCTTCCATCAAGCGTTGGACATATTTGTCGCTATTACCGGCAATACCGGGATAAGCCATCGCGACGTAATCGACAGAGAAGGTCTCGTTGGAGAGTTTCTCGACAACGTTCTTGTTGTGCGCCAGATTCAGGGTCGTATTCCATTCGAAATCTTTAGTCTTGACAGGCATAGCGTTGATCGTCACCTCGATTCCCCGGTTATTGATATCACCGACATTGGCGGTCATGGTTCCGAACGGATAACGGTTGGTCGAGACCGGATAATAGTAGATCAGGTCGCTTGTGTGCTTGTCGTAGAACTCGATTGTACCATTCAAGCGGCTATTGAAGAATGCGAAATCCAATCCGACGTTGAACATGCCAGTCCGCTCCCATTTCAAATCTGGATTCGAGTTGTTGGTGGCGGCCAAGGTATGCTTGTTCGACGTATTGCCGTTGGCGTCGGTATAGTTGAACCAACCGGAGACACCGTAGGTCTGGATTGCCGTGTAAGCGTCGAAGCCCAGAGAGTTACCGCTGACACCATAACCCGCCCGGAGTTTCAGGTCGTCGAACAGGTTCAGGTCCTTGATGAAATCCTCGTCGCTCAGTCGCCATGCGGCAGAGAAAGAGGGGAAGGTCGCCCAGCGGTTGTTGCGTCCGAAGGCTGATGAGCCGTCTCGTCGGATAGTGGCCTGGAAGCTGTACTTGTTATCGAATACATAATTCAAACGGCCATAGAAGGAGATCATGCGAAGCGTTGATTCCGTACCGCTCTCGACAGCGTCGATTCCATCGATGATGTTGGCGTAGGTCAGGTTGTAATAGGAGACCTCGTCGTTATAGAAATCCCGGACAGTCAGGCCGAAACCGTCGTTACTGTTATTTTCTTCCCAGGAGTAACCCAACATGGCGCCAAGTCGGTGACGTTCAGCGATAGTCACGTCGTAGTTCGCGTAACTCTCGAACACGCACTTATTGTCGAAATAGGTGTTACGAGTCGCTTGGCCATTGTTACGGACATATTGGGATTGAGTCGTATGGTATTCGCTGTAGGTACTTTGGTTGGTGGCGTACGAGTAGTTGGCGCTCCAGGTCAGGCCATCGATGATCTTATGATCCGCTTTACCAGTGACCATCAAGTTCTTGTTGACTGTCTTTTGGATATCCTCATTAACCAGCGATAAGGGGTTGTAATAGTTGGTGACACCAAAAGACTCGTACCATGAGCCATCCTCGTTCCGGATCGGTTGGGTCGGGGAATAATAGAGCATCGCGTCGATCACGTTTTGGGAACCTCTTTCCTCTTCCGACTGGCTGGCGTTGTTGCCTCCGCTCTCATTGTGCGTCGATTGGCTGGCGTTCACGCCGAGTGATAGAGTCAGGTGATCCTTCAATACCTTCGATTGAGCCAATGCCCTGGCGTTGAATCGTTCCATTCCGGAACCTAAAATAACACCTTCGCGATTGAGATAATTCAGGCTGACATTATAGTTGGATCTTTCATTACCTCCACTGACCGCCAAGTTATGATTGTGTGAGATGCCCAGTCGTTGAACCTCATCTTGCCAGTTGGTGTCCGCTCCCTCATCGTTGGGCAGGGTGAAATCGTTTGCGGCGGCATAGTTACGCAAGTCGCTTGCGCTCATCATTTCCATGTTCTTATTGACCTTGTCGAAAGCGACATAACCGTTGTAGTTGATATTAACCCGGCCGTCCTTTCCTCGTTTGGTCGTAATGATGATGACACCGTTGGCCGCTTTTGATCCATAGATGGCCGTGGCTGTCGCGTCGCGCAAGACATCGATCGATTCAATATCATCCGGTGAGACAAATGAGAGATCGACGCCCGGAACACCGTCAATGATGTAATATGGCTCCATCGCCTCGCCTTCCCGTAAGGTTGAGGCACCACGGAGCGTGATGGACGAGCTCTGGTTAGGATCGCTTGTCTGGGTAATGGTCAGACCGGCAACCTTTCCTTGCAGCAATTGTGCCGGGTCTGTGTAAACACCTTGGTTCAGCTCCTTAGCCTGTACGGTTGAGATGGAGCTGGTGACATCTTTACGGCGCATCGTACCGTAACCGACAACAACTACCTCGTCGAGCAACTCCGCATCCTCTTTTAGTACGATGTTCATGTTGCTCTCGGCTTTTATTTTGATCTCTTGATATCCGATATAGGAGACAACAAGAGTTGCGCCAGCTTCAACGTCGGGCAGGTTGAATTGTCCGTCAATATTGGTGACTACGCCTCGGGTTGTTCCGGCAATGATGACGTTGGCACCGATAACAGGTGCTCCGCTCTCGTCGACTACGGTTCCTTGTATGGTTATTTTTGCCTCATTATTAGCCGTCAGCGCATTGGTTGTAATGCTTCCTCTTTCGGCTGGATTAGGCATCGCGAAAATGGAATTGGGGGCTGTCATTGCGCATAGGGTCGCAAATACGGCCGCTTTACTCAAATTTTTCATGTTCCTATTCGATTATGATAATTGAATCAGATTTTAATACTCACAAAATATGGGATTGGTGTAAAACCACTGGTCGTTCATCGCCTTATCCTCCGTATTGATGCCGTTGTCTGGCAACGGGTTTCCGTTTTGGTCGGTCTCTCCGGGTGTCGCGATCGCGTGATGAGTTCCCCGTAAGCGATAGTAGGTATGCGAAGAGGTCGGCTTGATCTGGTATTGGATATGGATTTGACCATTGGCTTCACGTGTCCATTCCTTCTCAGTGAAACGGGCGATCACTCGTGTTGTCCCGACACTATCGCATTGATAGGCTTCGCTGCCCGGCTTGGCCTTGGGATGAACCTCTCCGGCGATCAGGTCAACATGATCGAGACGCACGGGTGAGTCCGAGTTCTCGGTCAGCAGGATATCTACGACTATAGGCTCACCTTTCTTGACTTTCAAGGTTTGTCCCATCTTGCTGCCATTGAGCTCGAAGCGAAGATCACGGATAAAATTGCCGCTCACGACGAAACAGTTACCCGAACGCAGGTAATCGGCCAAACGCTTAGGCTCGATTTTATCCGGCAGGTATAGATAGGTCTTGTTATATTCTCCCGGTAGGAAGTCTGAGCGCATATTGTGGAAGTCTGAGCAGGTGAACAGCCACCAATGGCGACCTTCCGACAGGAGCGCGTCCCACAATCCACCAACCTTGGCGATCATCAGGCCGGCACCACCATAGGTATAAGTGCCATAAGTGTTGTTGCGTGGTGCGTATTCACCACGGTCCTTACTGCGTTGATGGCCGGGAATGCCTTCAAAGCCAAAGCAGATCTCGGGGGCCAGGTCGTTCATCTCACGAAAATCGGCGATCGTCCATCGACTTTTACGATCGGGATGGGCCGGAATAACCCAACTGCTTTGCGGATGGTGTTCCTTAAGCCATGCGATGCCTTCCAGGGCTTTCGCGTGCTCTTTATTTGTGGATTTTTGCCATCCACGTGCCTTACCGCCCTGAATATCATGATCGCGTGAATCGAATTTATATTCGAATTCAGCCAGTGGCGTACAGTGTGGATTGGTGTCAAACTGTCCGTCAAGGATGGTGACACTTGCGTGTTCATGCCCCGGAACGTTCCATTCAACACCTTGTATTAAAGTCCGTTTTGGGTAAACCTGCTTGCGGAGCCGGATAATTTCCGGGAAGGAATATTCCGATAGGGTTTGCCAACGCCACATGGCGAGCAGGCCTTCTTCGTCGGGAGTGACATCCCCCTTGATCTGTTCGGCGGTCCAGCGGATAAATTGTCCCTTATCCTTGCCAGAGACCAGGCCGTTGTATGGAGCGGGACCACCATGTTCGCTATTGGCCCACCAAGCCAGATCAATGCTGTCACAGGCTTGAAAATCGTAACCTAAACTATGCTCTCCGTCACTGAATGTGGTGTGTTGATGAAAATCACATAAACGATAAGAGCCTTCTTTGATTTGCGCCGAAAGAGCTCCGGCATAACATATACATCCCCATGCGAGGATGTTAACTAAAAAGTGAAATTGTCTCATAAATTTTGTTTTTCCGACCGCGAAAATAGAGGGTTGGTGTTTCATTTTCTTGACAGTTTTTTTGCGTAAAAGTGACGGATATTTTAATTTATTATGACAAAAGAGGCCTTGATGGTTGGAATTTTCCTGGTAAGAAGTTAATGCGTGTTAAGGAATATGGGCTATATTCCTTATTTAATTATTGTTTGTATTTTCGTAAACAACAAACAGGAGAAATTATGTCAATAAGGAAATATACGGAAGAACAGGAGCGCTTGGCTCGTTTCGCCAAGGCGATGGGGCATCCGGCGCGGATGGCTATACTTCAGTTTTTGGCGAGTCAGGAGAGTTGTTTCTTTGGGGATATCCATGAGGTATTGCCTATTGCCAAGGCGACCGTTTCCCAACATTTAAAAGAATTGAAGGAGGCCGGTTTGATACAGGGTGAGATTGAGACTCCAAAGGTAAAGTATTGCTTGAACAAGGAAAATTGGGAGATAGCCCGTAATATGTTCGCTGATTTCTTTGGTTAGCGCCTTCACGGGAAAGAGGATTGCTGCAGGTAATGGCGATAGTTCGGACTTAAGTCCATTTTTGATTACACTGCAGTGAAATTTCAATTACACTGCAGTGTAATCAAAAACGCACTGTTATCGGCAAATTTCCTTGAGCGGAATGCTTTGAAACGTCATGTGCGCTACACTGCTCTCATACAGGATGCCGATCGTCTCCCGATCGATCATTGTAAGACAAGAATACCCCCAGCTTTCGCCCTCGTCAAGGAGTAATTGATGCTCGAGAGGCCAGGTCTGTCCACCATCAAGGCTGATCTTGATCGTCATCTTGTCGCGAGAGGAGGTTGAGTTAGGGTTGGAGAATATCAATAAATCCTTGCCCAAGCAATTATCTTCCGCCTTTACGCTAATAAGGCTCGCCATACAGACCGGCTCGATGAGGGCGGTCCGTGATGACTCATGTTCTTTCCAAGTCTTGCCTAGGTCGGTAGTCGTATAGACGGCCCGGCTGCCGCCCCGATTATCACGCATATTGAGCATTAATACGCCTGGCTCGACTTCCGCTACTTGCGACTCGGTCGTATTTGTTCGGGCATGATTGTGGATTTTCCATGTTTTCCCCCTGTCACGACTATACATTATGCCGGCGTTTGGGATACGATCTTGCCCAATGTACTGGATCGGAAAAACCAGTGTCCCGTCGGAGGTGGTGATACCTCGTCCGGGGCCTTGCAGCAGGAAATACCATTCCGGTCGTTTAACCTGTTCCGTCAGGTTGACGGGGGCCGACCACGTTTGCCCGTCGTCTGTACTTTTGGCGATCACCAATTTGGCTGTCTCATTCTTACCAATGAAAGGATAGGAGCTCCACCAGGCCCGTTGGTTTCCCATGCCATGTGTCCAAGCAGCCATGATAAAAATCGTGTTAGTTTGTGTGTCTACCAGAATGGACGGATCACCGGCACCGTTCTGGGAAGCAGGTAATCCGCCTTCCTCGCCAAAGGCGATCGGAAGACGCATCTTTTCCCAGGTCCGTCCACCATCGGTGCTGCGGCTCAAGCCAATATCGATATGCTCTTGCAGGTCGACACTGCTGTTATATCGAACATCATAGACAGCGAGTAATGTTCCTTTATTGGTCGTGACCAGGCCTGGGATGCGGAAGGCCGCGGCCCCATCATCTCCCGCATGACGTACGCCGACGGCCATTCTTTGCCTCATACCTTTGTCAGATAAGTCCTTGATGGGGATTGCTAGCCCATTCACTTTCGCCTGCGAGATCGAGGCACTTACGGTCGGGTGAAGCGAGGCAGAAGGTTTCATCTCCAGGCTAATCCAGAAAAAGTTCCGTCCGGGAAATAGTTTTTGCTCGACAGTGAAGGTCATTTGATGGCTTACAGGAACGGTTTCCGCCTTGAGGATGGAATAGCTGGGATTCGCGGCAAGCGTCTTGCCGGGTGTATGGGCTGAGATATAGGTTACTGGAGCGAAGCGGTTTTTCCCGTAATCTTGTCGGGCCTCCGTCCCCGCGTAATAAAGCTTGACTGATTTTATTTCCCGTAAGGGCAGCTCCTCATTGAGATTGAGACTGATCTCATTAAGTGTCTGGCCTTCCGAGGCGTCCAGGCGCATCTGTAGCAGGACATTATCGTGCCGTTCCAACAGGATGGGAATGTTGGGCCGCTTTACGAATAGCGTGTCTGTCGCTCTTGCGGCAAAAAGAGTGCCTAATAAACAGATGGCACACAAGGCTATTCTGGTAATTACCGTAAAGACGGGATGGCATAAGGCGTTTTTTCTTGAGTTTGTTTTCATAATACTTCTGCTTTTTCAGGTATGACTTTTCCGCGAAGATAATTTATTCCTGGAAAAGAACAGCATGTATATGAAAAAGAAAAGGATAACATGGGCAGGAAACCGGTTGGTCAGTTTTTGGTTCCACCCATGTTATTTGGCGTTGCCATTTGATGGTTTTGGTGGGTACAATATCCCGCTTACTGGATATTGACCCTCAATGGGCCAGCTACAGAGTTAAATAATAAATCGCCATTCTCGAGATACTGGATGATGGCATAGGCGCCATTTCCTCTGTTGGTATCCCCAAAAATGACACGGTGTGTGGTTGCGCCAGTATCCCAGTTAAGACCTGTGACCTCCCAACCGTCGGTCGTAGTGTATCCATTTACGAAAACCATGTTGGATGCCCAGCTGACGCTTGGGATCATACTGATGGAGCTGATGTCAGGGCGTGCCCAAACAGATTCCCACTGATTGGTTTGGGTATTCCATTGGAAACGCTCGACACCCGTTGGTGAAGGTAAAAGTGGACCAACGGATAAGATACCTATGATCTTGTCTGGGAGAGGACTGGTTATCTCGTCTGAAATGTTGTTTACGACAAATGCCCCATAGCCGGCGACGACTACCGACTGTTCGGATTGAATCCACTGTTGTCCCTCAAGACCGCACGTCACTCCAATCTTTCCGGCGATACGTGGATTCTCTGGGTCGATTGTTACGGCATCTTCTGGGATCTCGTCTCGCCAAAAAGCGATCAGGTCCATCTGTTGGGCGCCATCCGTAATGACAACAAGCTTATCCTCGTCATCTCCGAATCCCATGAGGGTTGGCGTGGATCCTGTGCCATAGCCCATTTTGATTGAGGGCACCGCCGGACCTCCCTCGTAGGTTGACGACCAAGCGCCGTCAGCCGTTTCCGTGGAAAGCTGGCTGCCAGTCCAGACGATCTTTTGCATCAAACCTTCGCCATTAGGAGTTGTGTTATTGCTTGCCAGGTAAATCCCGTTGTTCTCATCAATAGATATAGAGTTGCTTAATGTCTGGTCCGCAGGAAGGGCATATTGGGCGACGACATTGCTCAATGTCCTGTCAACAATGGCGATACCGGAGGCGAATGTCGCGACAAGATAACCATCGTAAGTCATTGACAGGCCGACAAGGGTATTGATATTGCTGAAATAATTCTTCATGTCAATTTCCTTATCGAGCGTGATGCCTTTTGACGGATCGTTAGGGTCGGTCAGTTTGTAACGGATGATTCTTGACAAGGAATTGGTGTACGCGTAATTGTCTTTGTCGCAAAGAACGTAGTTTCCGCTGGCCATCGCTATTTGAGGTATTGGGCCTAAAATATCCTTGGCTACTTCGCCCAATTCGTTAACCGAATTGTATTTGGCGATCAACTTTTCCAGATCCTCTTGCGATTTTGTGGAAACGGTTGGATAGGCGGCTTCGGCCACTTTCTCGAAACTGCCATTACCGATATAAATATAAGAGACACGGTCGCTGGCCATTCCCCACATATAGTCTGAGTTTGTCGAGGATAAGGTCATCAGGTTGACCGGTCCGCTCCAGGTCATTGGGCATTTATCGATATCGACCTTGAATGTGCCTTCTTTTACGCTGTAAGGAAAGGCGTCTGTTTGTGCCGAATTAAAATGAGTGATACTGTAATGTTCGGCGGCGAGGTATGGATTCCTTTTGGGTACGTTTACCTCCGAGATCGGTTTGGGGGTATCGTTCTCAGAACTGGTTCCTGGTTCATCGTCGTCGGAACAGGAAATGAGGCATGACAGGCCAAGAATTACCATTGGTTTGATCCCCATACATTTTTTTAATAATTCCATATTCATAAATTCGTGTGGTATAAATACCAATTTTTTAAATGTTTAATAATTGACGCGAAAGTATGGTTATGGATTGGTAAACAGCGGACAAAAAAACAAAAACGATGGACAGATAATCAATTGTCCGCCTTTTTTGCCTCCCATATATTCCTTAGTTCACCCTCTTGATAGAGTTTCCGGGCACGGCTATATGAGCGTTGGGAACCGAAGCCGCTGTTGTCGGCGATCTCTTGTTGTTTGGCTTCTGGATGCTCGTTGGCATAACGGATGGCCTGTTCCATACGAAGAACATTCAGATAGTTGTAGAATGAGATAAAGCGTTCCCTGAAGGTGATCGTGAGATAGGATCGATTGACATGAATCTTGCTTTCAAGCTCTGCTCTCGTAAGGTTGGGATCCATGAAGAGGTTTTCTCCTTCAACAACCTCTCGGATTTGTTTCTCGATCTTATCGAGCATGGCTTCGGGAAGTCCCGCTTGGTTATGCTTGGCGGATCTATTTTCTGGATCTTCCTCATTCATCGTTTCTGTTATTGCCTTGACTGCGGTCTGTCTCTTCTCGGTATTCTTGCCCGGTGTCCTTTGGGGGTGAAGGATGACAAGCAGGATCAAGAAGCCGGCGAGGCTGGCGGCGATCATGAAGCATGCCAGCCAAAAACGGTTGTTGGCAAGGAATATGGTCCAGGCCACGGCGAGGAAAAAGATCGGGATAAGAATGATCGACGAGGCAAAATGTATTGGAAAATCATCTTCATTGGAAAATTCGTCGTGATTGTAGGTATAGATTTTCTTTCCCAGCCGGAAAATGATCAGGCACAAGTAGATTGCCAGCGATACGGAGATGATTCCGACAAGTGAAAGTATCATTTTTTGTTGTCCGGCAAGATGATTTCCTCCGGCGCAGGCGAATCCTGATAACAATAGGAGGAGGCCGATCGGTATCGCTCCAATAAGCAGGATCTGTCTTTTATTCTTCTTGTAATGGCCAAAAAAGAAACTTTGGAATGTCAGTATGCTGAAGGTGGGGATGTGGAGAAGGAAGAAACTACGGGCGCATAACCATGCGTCAGGACTGAAGGGGTGAAATAGGCAAGGTATCAGTAATCCCGCTGCTAAATAGTTAATTGTCACAATTCGCCGGGCGGGAAAAAGCTGGTCCGTATCCTCATTGAATGGTCTCCACAAATTGCACCAACGAATGGCTCCGCAGAAAAGGAAGGTCAATACCAGCGTGAAACATGCGGCCATGAAAAATAGATCTTCTCCTGTTGCAATCATGTGAATAGCTTTGAATGACGGCGCTAAATTACCTCTTTTTTTGATTAAGAGGAGTGATTGACGGGCAGAAAATAGGGCATTACACACACGTACGTATGTACGAGGCGATACGTACGTACTTGTAAGGCGAAAGGAACGTACGTGTTGGACGACATATACGGTCGCGTCGCCTCACACGTACGTATGTGCTCGTCATGCCTCTTTATCAGGGTGTAACCAGGCCACTTTTTGGACAGATTGATGAGGTTGTCCGATGATGTCGGCATAGAGATCCGGACGGCGGGCTTCCCTGTAACGGTGGCCTCCGGCTTGTGTCAACTTCTCCGGGACAAGGGTCGCGATGACATAATCGTCATCCAGCTTGCGGCATTCGGCTAAGATATCTCCAAAAGGATCCAGGATCATTGAGCAACCATTTTTGATCTCGTTGTAATCGTGACCAATAGGATTGGAGAAGACAACATAGATCCCGTTGTCGTAAGCCCGTGCGGGAAGCCATTTCATGAGCCAGGCACGTCCTTTCAAGCCATCGAATTCTTGTCGGACACTGGTCGGGTCTATCTCTCGATTGTCCCATAGGGCTGGGGCAACCAGACCGGCACCAGGTCGGGGAGAGGGGGTACACATAGTAACGTGTGGCATAAAAATCACTTGCGCCCCAAGCAGGGCGGTCGCACGGACATTTTCGATGATGTTGTTATCGTAGCAGATCAAGATACCACATTTCCAGCCCTTAATGTCAAATACGATGTATTGGTCGCCGGGTAGAATTGCCGGATTGATGAATGGATGCAGCTTGCGGTACTTTGCCTTGAGGCCATTAGCGTCTACGCAAATCTGTGCTTTGAATATACGGTCTTGCTCGTCTCGCTCGAAGAAGCCGGCCAGCAACGCCACGCCACAGTCTCGGGCGATGGCGATGAGTTCTTGCGTACTGGGACCGTTTGGTATAGGTTCAGCTATTGCCAGCAACTCTTCACGGCTGAGTTCTTTGGCGAAAGTATAACCGCAGACAGAGCATTCATGGAACGCGACAATATCCGCGCCATCAGCTGCCGCTCGCTCGCACATGCGGCGGATTACGGACAGGTTGTAAGCCTTGTCGTTGTCGTGCGTCTCAAATTGGACGGCCGCGACTTTAATGGGATTTAACATGAATAATATTTTAGATTAAGTCTCAAAGTTAGGGCTTCTTCTTGGATTTTCTAAATGGTGACGGATATTTTGTTACATTTGCTCTTGAATAAACCATTAAAATGTAAGATTATGTTAGTGACGACAACCAGTACCCTTGAGGGGCGGGAAATTGTGGATTATTTGGGAATCGTATCGGGGGAGACCATTATTGGCGCGAACCCGTTTAAGGATTTTTTTG
>USAD01000043.1 GCA_900552415.1 uncultured Parabacteroides sp. | reverse complement strand
ATCCTCTGTCGAGCCGACCGGACATCACACAGCAGCCTCATTCAAGGAATAAGCGGCATTCTCAAAATATTTCAAAGCTCGCATCGGCACAAAACTCCGCACCCGATCAAAAAGAACCCGCTTATTCACCGATGTATCCGCCATGGCAAGACCTACCGCATCAAAATCCTCACCAGAACGAATCTTATTATAAACAGATAGCGCATCCTTATAAACGGCTAATGTATCGTTCGACACATATTGAACCGGCAAACGGAACAGGATCTGGCTAATATCCAGAACCTCATTTCCCCGGTCATAGATCGATCGGGCATAAGCCTCTTCCGCCGCTTGATCCGACAACAAACTATGTTTTAATTGAGCCTGATATTTCTCCAATTCCTCCCGGAAATCCCGTCCACGATCCAAGCCTTCCTCTTCTGCCTCATGAACCTTCAACTTGAAGTTCTTGTACAGTTCCACATATTCGTTTAAGGCCTTCTTATCGGAAAAATCAACATTACCGTTCTTCTTGGCCATAAAAACAAATTCCGGTAGCGACACAGGCTTACCGGCAACGACCATAGCCACTGAATCCGGCAACTTCGCGGCGTTTGCCATGAATGCCAAACCCAATCCCACTAACATCAAGATTTTTCTCATCTAACTCTTTCCTCTCATTAATGCTAACGCGAAAATAACATATATCCTATGGAAAAAATCCATAAAAAAACGCATATCGGTTAAATTAGAGTTTTTTATAAATAGAATATTCCATTGCAGTGTATTGAGAATTTCACTGCAGTGCGTTAAAATTTTCACTGCAGTGAAATTCTTATCGCCTAAGATGGCATCAAAAAAAACGCATGGCTAATATCCGAATTAGCCATGCGCTCGCCCACGAATTTACCCGGGCAAAGTCAGTTCGCCATTTCAGAAAGGAACTTGATCCGGATTAAGCGAATCTCCTCCTCCGTATAGTCACTACCCAACTCCTCGATCGCACTTTCGAGATCGTCAGTTTCCGACTCCTTGAAATAAGCATAAATATCTTCAACATGATCCTCATCCATAACGTCGTTCACGAAATAATCGATGTTAATTCGTGTACCGGAATAGACGATCGCCTCAATCTCATCCAGAAGCTCCCCAAATTCCAAACCATTCGTCAGAGCGATCTCGTCCAAAGCCACTTTCCGGTCTATCCGCTGGATAATGGAAACCTTCAACTTTGATTTGTTCGCCACCGTACGTACCCGAAGATCCTCTGGCCGCTCAATCTCATTTTCCTCAACATGACGTTTGATCAATTCGACAAACTCCTTACCATAACGCTTAGCCTTACCCGCTCCAACTCCCGGAATATTTTGCAATTCCTCGATAGTAATCGGATAAGTCGTAGCCATCGCCTCCAAAGAGGGATCCTGGAAAATCACGAAAGGCGGCACATCCAACCGTTTCGACAACTTCTTCCGGAGATCCTTCATCATAGAATAAAGTACAGGATCAACCGCACACGAAGCACCGCCCTTGATCTGAACCTCTTCTTCCTCCTCATCAAACTCATTATCCTCCGTTATCTTGAAAGATACCGGTTTGTTCATGAAGTCCTTACCTTTTTTAGAGATCTTCAGTAAACCATAATTCTCTATGTCTTTTTCCAGATAACCCGCGATCAGTCCCTGCCGGATCACCGCATTCCAGGTCTTCTCATCCTCATCCTGACCGGAACCAAAAACTTCCAACTCATTATGTTTAAAACTCTGGATCTCAGCAGTCTCATTACCGATCAAAATATTGACGACATAATCAGACTTAAATTTCTCTTTCAAAGCGCTGACCACTTCCAGGACAGCCACTAGTAACTCTTTAGCTTCCACTTGTTTTCTTGGGTTCAAACAATTATCACAGTTTCCACAATTCTCTACCGTATATTCCTCGCCGAAATAATGCAAAAGTACTTTCCGGCGACAAACGGAAGTTTCCGCATAAGCGGCGGTCTCCAAAAGCAACTGCTTTCCAATTTCTTGCTCGGCGACCGGCTTACCCTGCATGAACTTCTCTAACTTTTGCAGGTCTTTATAGGCATAAAAAGCGATGCATTGCCCCTCGCCACCATCCCTTCCGGCACGACCAGTCTCCTGGTAATAGCCTTCCAGGCTCTTGGGAATATCGTAATGGATCACATAACGGACATCTGGCTTATCAATTCCCATACCGAAAGCGATTGTCGCCACGATCACGTCGACCTCCTCCATCAGGAAAGCATCCTGATTGGCGGAACGCATCTGGGAATCCATTCCCGCATGATAAGGTAAAGCCCGTATTCCGTTCGCCTTCAAAATATCGGCGAACTCCTCGACCTTCTTTCGGCTCAAGCAATAAATAATACCTGATTTACCTTCGTTGGCCTTAATGTACTTGATAATCTCCTTATCAATATCCGCCCCTTTTTGCCGTACCTCATAGTACAGATTCGGACGATTGAATGAGGACTTGAACACCACCGCATCAATCATACCCAGATTCTTCTGGATATCATGCTGAACCTTCGGTGTGGCAGTAGCTGTCAACGCAATCAGCGGCCTTTTCCCTATCTCATTGATGATCGGCCTGATCCGTCGATATTCCGGGCGGAAATCATGTCCCCACTCTGAAATACAATGGGCCTCGTCAATCGCGTAAAATGAGATTTTCACCTGCCTCAAGAACTCAACATTCTCCTCTTTCGTCAACGATTCCGGAGCGACATACAACAACTTCGTTTTCCCGGATAAGATGTCCGACTTCACCTGATCGACCGCCGACTTGTTCAACGAGGAGTTAATGAAATGGGCTACCCCATCTTCCTCACTGAAATTACGCATCGCGTCAACCTGGTTTTTCATCAAGGCGATCAACGGAGATATCACGATCGCTGTTCCTTCCATCAACAACGATGGCAATTGATAACAAAGTGACTTTCCACCACCGGTCGGCATCAAGACAAAAGTATCTTTACCGGCCAGCACATTTTCAATAATCGCTTTTTGATTGCCTTTAAAGGCATCAAAGCCAAAATGTCGCTTTAGTTCTTCTGTTAAATGATCCTTTTTTGCCATATTCTCCGTATTATAATTCGTTCGAGCCGCCTAAGCCCCTAAGAGACCTGAAGACGGTTCACGTCTGATTTCTCAAACTCATCCTTAGCGTATGCCAAAGTAACATGAAGCGCCTTCTCATCTTTCGAAGGCAAGCTATACATCGCATTCATCATGATCGCCTCGACAATCGAGCGTAAGCCACGAGCACCCAGCTTAAACTCAAGTGCCTTATCGACAATGAACTCATAAACCTCCTCATCAAAGGACAACTTGATACCATCCATCTCAAACAGTTTTATATACTGTTTTATAATCGAGTTTTTCGGCTCTGTCAAGATATTCCTTAAAGCGGAACGGTCCAGAGGATTCAAATAGGTCAGGATCGGCAAACGACCGATAATCTCAGGAATCAAACCAAACGACTTCAAGTCGGTCGGCGTAATATATTTCAAGAAATTATTCCGGTCAACCTTTGCTGTCTCCAAATTCGCAGAATAACCAACAACCCTTGTGTTCAAACGTTGCGCGATCTTCTTCTCGATTCCATCAAAAGCTCCACCGCAAATGAACAGAATATTTTTAGTATCCACCGGAATCATTTTTTGCTCCGGATGTTTACGTCCGCCCTGAGGCGGCACATTTACGACCGAGCCCTCAAGAAGTTTCAGCAAACCTTGCTGTACACCTTCTCCGCTGACATCGCGGGTAATTGAAGGATTATCTCCCTTACGGGCGATCTTATCGATCTCATCTATAAACACGATACCACGCTGAGCGGCATCCACATCATAATCCGCCGCCTGCAAAAGCCGTGTTAAGATACTTTCTATATCCTCACCAACATATCCTGCCTCAGTCAGGACGGTCGCGTCAACAATAGCAAAAGGCACATGAAGCAATTTAGCGATCGTTCTCGCAAGCAAAGTCTTACCTGTACCTGTCGCGCCAACCATGATGATATTTGACTTCTCGATCTCCACATCATCTTTAGTCAGGTCTTGCAACAAACGCTTATAGTGGTTGTAAACCGAAACCGCCAAATAACGCTTCGCATCATCTTGCCCAATCACATACTGGTCAAGGAATGCCTTAATCTCCTCCGGCTTGGGTAACTCATCCTTGTTTAATCCCAAATCCTTCTTGCGCTTAGCGACATTCTCCTTTACGATCTCGTACGCCTGCTCCGCACATTGGTCACAAATACATGCCGAGATCCCGTTGATCAACAAATTAACGTCCCGGCTACTGCGACCACAAAATGAGCAACAATCCCCGTTGTTTGTTTTGGCCATACCGATCTTATTTACGTTTTAGGATATCATCAATCATTCCATACTCTTTCGCCTCTTGAGCGGTCATCCAGAAGTCACGGTCACTATCACGCTCAACCTCCTCGAATGATTTTCCTGAGTGATTAGAAATGATGGTATACAATTCTTTCTTAACTTTCAGGATCTCACGAGCCGTGATCTCGATATCAGAAGCTTGACCTTGCACACCTCCTAACGGCTGATGAATCATGACACGAGAATGCTGCAAAGCAAAACGTTTTCCTTTCGTTCCGGCCACCAACAAAACCGACGCCATGGATGCCGCCATACCCGTACAGATAGTCGACACATCACTAGATATGAATTGCATCGTGTCATAAATACCATATCCGGCATAAACAGAACCACCAGGAGAATTGATATATATTGAGATATCCTTTCCCGGATCGCTGGAATCCAAGTACAACAACTGGGCCTGAATAACATTTGCCGTATAATCATCTATTTGGGTTCCCAAAAAGATAATACGGTCCATCATCAAACGAGAGAACACGTCCATCTGAGCCACATTCAACTGTCTCTCCTCGATAATCGTAGGAGAAATATAGCTTCTGGTTATATTCATGTAACTATCCAAGGCCGTACCACTCATCCCCAGATGCTTTGTCGCGTAGTTCCTAAAATCTTTCATATTTTCCGTTTAATATTCATAGTTCCCGATAAGACATAAAAAGGGGGTTTCTCCCTAAGACTTTACGGATAAACAAAGTTATAAATAAATTTCTGAATGAAACAATTTATTTCTTCGTCCGAAAAAGCTTTTTCAGGTAAAAACCCCCTTTTCCGATCTATTTTATATTGCTCTCGATAATCGCTTACTCGAACAATTTACCAAATTCCTCAGCTGAAACTTCCTTAACCTCCAGCTCAACTTGCTCTTTCAACCAAGCAGCCAACTTCTCCTCTACCGCACGATCCATGACATTCTGGAGAGTTTGCTTGTTCTTCAACATATCCTTAGCATAGTTATTCAATACATCCTCCGGAACAGACAACATGCCATATTGAGCGAACTGAGCCTTAGCGACACGCTTAGCGAACTCCTCTACATCGTGCTCCTCGATCTTCAGGTCGTTCTTCTTAACCAAGTTATCCTTTACCAACTGGTACTTCAAATCCTGGATCAATTTCGGGAAGTCCTCATCAAGCTTCTCTGGAGTTGTTTTGTTGTTTGTTGACAGCAACCAACGTTTCAACAAATCCTCAGCGAATTTCAACTCACCAGCTCTCTCAACCAAAAGGTCACGGATATCAGTCAAGAACTTAAAGTCGCTCTGAGGAGTAAACTGCTCTGACAAAGCCTCCTTGATACGATTACGGAAATCCTCCTCGCTTGTTACTTCTCCCTCACCAAAGACCTTATCGAACAGCTCTTGGTTCATTTCCGCATCTTTATGACGAGTGATCTCCTTGATCTCGAAGCTAAAATCACCTGTAGTTTCAGCAACTTTCTCCTTGTCGATCTTCAGGAACGCAGCGATCTCAGCCTCAGCACCCTCGTAAGCCTTATTCGGGTTGAACACGACAACAGAGTTAACCTTAGCGCCAATAAATTTAGCCTTCTCCTCTTCGTTCTTGATATACATTGGCATCAATACGGCATTCTCAACCACGATACCACCCTCTTTTGGAGAGCCATTCTCCAACTCAGCGACAGTACCTTTTACCAAGTCCTTCTCCTCGACCTCTTCAGCCTTGTCATAAGAACCGAAGTTCGAGCGATAGCTATTAACCTGGCTATCGATCATCTCGTCGTCAATCTTCACCTGATAGTAAGGAACTTTATCTGCTTTGCTTACCTCCAAAGTAAACTCCGGCGCCAAAGCGACATCAAAGCAGAACTCAAAATCCTCGTCTTTCTCGAAGTTCAACGGCTTCTGCTCAGTCTCATTTGGCATCGGCTCACCCAAAATATGCAAGTTATTCTCTTGGATGTACTTATATAAGTTTTCTGAGACAAGCTTATTGATCTCCTCAACCAGCACGTGTGTCCCATACATTTTCTTAATCATGCCCATCGGCACCATACCTTTACGGAAACCCGGCATATTGGCCTTTTGGCGCAAGCTTTTCAAGCTCTTCTCCACGAGATCCGCATAATCGGCTTTCACGATTTCCAATTTCAAGATACCGCTAGTGGTATCGTTGTTCTTTAGCGAAACGTTCATTCTGAATGATTTATTTAGTTAATTTAGTTCTATCGAAATTTAGGATGCAAAAGTAGAGTTATTCTTTCAATCAAACAAATTTTACTTTGTTTTTATTAGTTAAGGGGTTGATGAAAAAAGTTCTGACTATCTTTGGCACCAATCGAAGAAACGGCCTTTTCGGCCCTGTTAAATTTGACTTCTTATGATAACGAAAGGTTTTTTCCAACAATATTCAGCGGGAACGCAAGCGCTCCTACTTATTTTCCTGTTTTGTGGTGGCGCCGTAATAGCCACATTAATCACCATGTTGATAAGCCTCTTCACCGGCACTTCCGGAATGGATATTAGCATGACAAGAGTTGTCCAAACGATTTCCTCACTCGGGTTATTCTTGTTACCCGCCATTGGCATGGCCCTATTCTGCGACGCCTCCCCTCGCCATTACCTTTCCCTTCACAGGGTTAACGATGAGCGAGTCTGGCTGCTTGTCCTGGCCAGCATGTTCCTTATCGCGGCGCCAATCAACTTTATCGCCATGCTTAACCAGCAAATGGAATTGCCAACATTCATGGCGCCTGTCGAACAATGGATGCGCTCGCAAGAGGACTTAGCCCAGCAACTAACCCAGAATATGATCGGTGATGGCACGCCTCAACTATTGGCTATAAACTTGATCGTAATGGCCCTTTGCCCAGCGATCACGGAAGAATTCTTTTTCAGGGGAGCCTTACAACGCCTTATCGGGAAATGGAACCCCAACCCGCATTTTGTTATCTGGAGTGCCGCCATCCTGTTCAGTGCTTTCCATTTGCAATTCTACGGATTCATTCCCCGTATGCTCCTAGGCGCCTACCTCGGTTATTTACTCCTTTGGACAAGAAGTATCTGGATCCCGGTATTCGCCCATTTCATCAATAACGCAACCGCAGTAATTGGCATGTCGGACAAAAACTTGCGTGAGAGCGCACTTGTAACAGGAGAGATACCAACTGACCAAATATTTCAATATGGAATAGCGGCAGCCATATCTCTCATCTTATTCATCTTCTTAAACCAGTATCTCAAAAAGATCCTAAAGGGATAATCAGATAAGTCATAGGTCTTTTTTCCGCAGGACAAAATCCTTTCCGAGGTATTTTTCACGAACGATCTCGTTCTCCGCCAATTGCTCGGCAGTTCCTTGAAAAAGGACCTTACCCTCAAACAAGAGGTATGCCCGATCACAAATACTCAAGGTCTCATAGACATTATGGTCAGTAATCAGGATTCCGATATTCTTATGTTTCAATCGGGCGACAATTGTCTGGATATCTTGTACGGCAATAGGATCGACTCCCGCGAAAGGCTCATCAAGCATGATAAACTTCGGGTCGATCGCCAAACAGCGGGCGATCTCCGCCCGTCGACGTTCACCACCGGATAGTTGGTCACCCAAGTTCTTTCGGACCTTACCTAAACCGAATTCAGAGATCAAGCTCTCCAATTTCTCTTTTTGATAAGCAGCATCACGCCCCGTCATCTCTAACACGGAACGTATATTGTCCTCGACAGTCATTTTCCGGAAAATGGAGGCCTCTTGGGCAAGATAACCAATCCCATTTCGGGCACGCATATAGACCGGATACTTGGTGATTTCCATGTCATTCAAGAATATCTTTCCCTCATTAGGCGTAACCAGTCCGACAGTCATATAGAAAGTCGTCGTCTTCCCTGCGCCATTCGGTCCAAGGAGTCCGACAATCTCGCCCTGTTTGACATCAATCGAAACATGATTCACGACCGTACGTGTCCGATATTTCTTCACCAGGTCTTCCGTCCGAAGTATCATCCGTTCCATTTCCATCTTCCCTCTTTCTGAATAGTTAATTTAGCGCGAATTAAATGATTAAATCCGGAATCTCCTTATCTTCGCGAGACGAAATAATTCAAAACAAGAAAATTCAGAACCAAAAATCATAATGAACAAAGCGTTGCAAAGACTAGGAGAATACACGCTCCTGATGATGAAAAGCATCACGATTCCCGACCGCTGGAGCATGTTTTTTAAGCAGCTCAGCAAAGAGATCTACAAGCTAGGGGTGGATTCCCTTTGGATTGTCATCATCATATCCGTCTTTATCGGTACGGTTATCGCGATCCAAATATCCTTGAATATCAGCTCGCCTCTTATTCCTAAATTCACGATTGGATATACGACACGCGAGATCATACTTCTTGAGTTTTCCTCATCCATCATGTGTTTGATCCTGGCCGGAAAAGTCGGTAGTAATATTGCCTCCGAGATCGGCACCATGCGAGTGACGGAACAGATTGACGCTATGGAAATCATGGGTGTCAATTCAGCGAACTTCCTGATCCTTCCGAAGATGGTCGGTCTGATGCTCTTCACTCCTGTTCTGGTGATATTCAGCATGTTCACCGGTATTTTGGGCGGTATCATGGCCAGTTATACCGCCGGCAACGGAATGACGCCCTCGTCATTCGAGTATGGCTTGCAATTCTATTTCAATGAGTTCTATATTTGGTACTCCATCATCAAGTCTGTCGTCTATGCGTTTATCATCTCTTCCATCGCCGCATATTTCGGTTATAACGTGAAGGGTGGCGCTCTGGAAGTCGGTAAGGCCAGTACAAACGCAGTCGTGATGAGCAGCATCATGATCTTGCTGGCGGATGTCGTATTAACCCATTTAATGTTGACATAACCATGATTGAGGTAAAGCATTTATTCAAATCGTTTGAGGGCCGTATGGTACTCAAAGATATCAATACCATATTTGAGGCAGGCAAAACCAACCTCATCATTGGCCGAAGCGGTTCAGGAAAGACGGTCATGATCAAGAATATCATCGGCTTAATGCGCCCTGATTCAGGACAAATCCTCTATGATGGACGCGATCTCCTGGCCATGAATAAGGCAGAGTTGAATCTATTACGTAAAGAGATGGGTATGCTATTCCAGGGATCAGCCCTGTTCGACAGCATGACTGTCCTGGAGAACGTTATGTTCCCTCTCGATATGTTCTCTAAAGATAGCTATAAAGAACGGAGAAAGCGGGCGGAGTTTTGTCTTGACCGAGTTAACCTGTCGGACGCAGGAGATCTTTATCCCTCGGAGATCAGTGGTGGTATGATGAAACGTGCGGCAATCGCACGAGCCATTGCCCTCAACCCGAAATATCTTTTCTGCGACGAGCCAAACTCTGGTCTTGACCCCAAAACCTCTTTGATCATTGATGCCCTGATCCATGATATCACGGTGGAATACAAGATGACAACCGTCATCAATACCCACGATATGAACTCAGTCATAAATATCGGAGAGAACATTATCTTCATTAAGGAAGGTATCAAGGAATGGCAAGGGAACAAAAGCCAAGTCATCTCATCCAACAACCAGGCACTGAATGATTTCATCTTCGCTTCCGACCTATTCAGGAAAGTCAAGGAGGTCGAGATGCAACAGGAAGAGGGATAACAACAAAAAAAAAGCCATGAGGAAAATGACGTTACTACTCTTATTGGCCAGTAGCCAAATGTTCCTCCTGGCCCAAACCGCCACGGATCCTATTCCGATGGTGAATATTCCCGCCGGCTCGTTTTATATGGGTGGCACCGGAGAAGGTGAGGATTTCGACGAAAAACCAATCCACAAGGTTATCCTGACCTCCGGCTTTCGGATGAGCGCGACCGAGATTACCAACGCGCAATACGGGGCGTTTGATCCATCACACAAAGCATTGAGAGGCAAAAACGGCTTCTCAAAAGAGGACGACGAGGCTGTGGTCTATGTTAACTATCATGAGGCCATGGCCTTCTGCAAATGGTTAAGCGAAAAAGAAGGTAAGAATTATCGGTTGCCGACCGAGGCGGAATGGGAATATGCATGCCATGCGGGCAATTATTTCCCGTTTCACACTGGCGACGGATTGCCGGCCATCTTCCACAAAAACCAACAGACCGCACGCAACCTGAAAGAGGTCTCGCTCAAAGTGGGCCTAACACCGCCCAATGCGTTCGGTCTCTACGATATGCACGGAAATGTCGTGGAATGGTGCCTGGATTGGTATGGCCCTTACCTGCCCAATACGCAAGTCGATCCCATCGGTTACGAGGAGGGACTTTATCGGGTTACACGTGGAGGAAGCCATAACACTCCCGAAAAATATCTGCGGACAACCAACCGGATGGCCATGATCCCTGAGGATAAACATGCCCAAACCGGTTTCCGGATTGTCGAGGCGGAATATTCCAAAACAAAAGCGATCCAGTCACGACCAATTCCTTATAACCAACAGGCCGTCTCGCAAAGCCGATACGATTGGGGCAAAGACAACAGCGCTCCCTATTTTGTGGCACCACAAGTCTATGTCCAGCCAACGGCATCATCCGAACCTTGTCCGCTCTTCTCGCACAATCATCAACCAGCCATCACCTGGTGCGACAATGGCGACCTCTTGGCGATCTGGTTCTCCGCAAATGAGGAAAATGGGCGAGGTATGGTCGTCATGGCCTCCCGACTAAGAGCCGGCCAATCTTCCTGGGATCCCGCCTCGCTGTTCTTTAAGGTGCCTGATCGAAATATGACAGGTTCCGCCTTGTTGAACGACGGGAACGGACGTCTCTATCACCTGAACGGAGTGGAGGCTTCAGGAGATTGGCAAAACCTGGCGATAATCATGCGCATCAGCGAAGATAATGGAGAGACATGGAGCGCACCACAAATCGTAGCGCCTGAACATACAAAAAGACACCAAGTCATCGCCGGGACAATCCAAACCCGTGAAGGTTGGCTGGTACAAGCTTGCGACGCTGGCCCCGAAAGCCACGACGGTACCGCCATACACATCAGTAAAGACAACGGACAAACCTGGTACGACCCTTGGGATGGCGCGCCACTGCCCCACTTTGAGGATGGCGGGAAAGGCTCAACCATCGCCGGAATCCATGCCGGAATCGTACAACTCAACGACGGAAGCCTGATGGCTCTTGGCCGCGGGAACAGCATAAAAGATAAGAATGGACGATTGAAAATGCCGATGAGTCTATCTAGCGACGGAGGAAAGAGCTGGACCTACACCGCGACAGACTTGCCACCGATCGACGGCGGGCAACGACTCGTCTTGCGTCGGCTCAATGAAGGGCCTCTCCTTTTGATCTCTTTTACCGACCACCCCACACGCACGCCGGAAAATGAACGGGGTATGCTTTTTCCTGACAAGGATGGGAATTCCTATCGGGGATATGGTCTATATGCCGCCCTTTCATATGATGAGGGCAAGACCTGGCCTGTACGTAAACTACTAACGGACGGACAAGAACGCTTCCTGAATGGCGGTGCCTGGACCCAATTCTTCCTGATGGACAAGACACACGCTGAGCCTCGGGGTTATATGGCAGCAACACAGACACCCGACAACCGAATCCATCTCCTGAGCAGCCGTCTCTACTACTGCTTCAACCTGGCCTGGCTCCTGGAATAATCCTTATCGAACGATCTTTACAGTATTAACAAGAACCGTCGAGCAACGTTGCTCGACGGCACTAAGCAGTGTTGCTCGATATTGTCGAGCAATACTGCACGATAACTCATATTAAAGACCAAAAGCCTCCTTGATCTTATCTACATAATCCAGCTTCTCCCAAGTGAACAACTCCACCTCACAGACAACCGGCTCCGGCAAGTAACGCGAAGTAAAGGTCTTCGTCACTACTTGGGGTTGACGTCCCATATGACCATAAGAAGCGGTCTCGAAATAGATCGGCGTACGCAACTTCAGACGCTCCTCTATCGCTTTCGGGCGCATATCGAAAAGCTCCCAAATCTTGTTCGCGATCTCAGCGTCGCTCATGTTCACGTTCGAGTGGCCATAAGTATTCACAAAAATGTTCATTGGCTTAGCAACGCCAATCGCATAAGAAACCTGGACCAACATCTCGTCCGCTACACCAGCCGCAACCATGTTCTTGGCGATATGACGAGCCGCGTAAGCCGCTGAGCGATCCACTTTCGAAGGATCCTTACCCGAGAATGCGCCACCACCATGAGCGCCCTTTCCACCATAAGTATCTACGATAATCTTACGACCGGTCAAACCGGTATCACCGTGAGGTCCACCAATAACAAACTTACCTGTCGGATTAACAAAATACTTGATCTCATCATTAAACAAGGCCTGAACATGAGCCGGATATTGCGCTTTCACACGAGGGATCAAGATCTGGCGTACATCCGCGGCGATCCGTTTTTGCATCGCCCGATCAGCCTCTTCCTGTGAGATACCTTTAGGCTGGATAAACTCATCGTGCTGAGTAGAGACAACGATCGTATCAATACGCAACGGCTTACCGTTATCATCGTACTCGATTGTCACCTGGCTCTTCGCGTCGGGACGCAGATAAGGCATCACGTCAGGCTCCGTCTTACGGATCTTTGCCAACTCGAGCAACAGGCTATGCGATAAGTCCAAGGCCAACGGCATATAATTGGCCGTCTCGTTCGTCGCATAACCGAACATCATACCCTGGTCGCCAGCACCCTGCTCATAAGGATCCTCACGCTCAACACCACGGTTGATATCACCACTCTGCTCATGGATCGCGGAGAAGACGCCACACGATATCGCCTCGAACTGATACTCACTCTTCGTATAACCGATTTTCTCAATAACGCCACGGGCAACCTCTTGGATGTCCACATAAGCGTTTGACTTTACTTCTCCGGCCAAGACCACCTGTCCGGTTGTCACTAGGGTTTCGCAAGCTACTTTAGAATTCTTGTCATAGGCCAAAAACTCATCAAGCAAAGCGTCCGAGATTTGATCGGCCACTTTATCGGGGTGTCCTTCAGACACCGATTCGGAGGTAAATAAATAACTCATCTCTTTTTAATGAAAGGATTAAGATAAATAAAACTGGAATTGAGCTTGGAAAGGAATCGTCTGCCGGACGGCTACGAAATCGGAATATGTTTTTAGCATTTTTTCCCGTGGTTGCAAGCAATACAAAT
>USAD01000042.1 GCA_900552415.1 uncultured Parabacteroides sp. | reverse complement strand
GTACAAGAAGCGTTAGAAACGAACTGAGTACCCTTAACATATGTCTTTTCGTTAACACCACAAACGAACATAGGAGTCGCGTCCTTAGAAGGAGCAGACATAACAACATATTTAGCACCAGCTTGGATGTGAGCTTGAGCCTTCTCCTGAGTCAGGAACAAACCAGTTGACTCAACAACGTACTCAGCCTCAACCTCGTTCCACTTCAAGTCAGCCGGATTCTTCTCTGCTGTAACGCGGATCTCTTTACCATTAACGATCAGTTTGCTGTTCTCAACGTCAGCCTCGATAGTGCCGTTGAATTGACCGTGCATAGTATCGTATTTCAACATATATGCCAAGTAATCAACCGGGCACAAGTCGTTAATACCTACGATCTGGATATCGTTTCTGTTTTGAGCTGCACGGAATACGAAACGGCCGATACGACCGAAACCGTTAATACCTACTTTAATCATTTTTGTAAAACTTTTATGGGTTTGTTAAAAATATGTTCGTCTAGAATTTCTATTCTCTTTTAACGACGCAAATTTAGTTGTTGTTTTCCATTCTCGCTCATTTATTCCTTGGAAAAAATCATTCTCTAACAAAAATTAATTGTTGGATTCGTGCTTTTTCCGTAATTGGGAGAATGCTTATCCGGGCATTGCCTCGCTCTCTTTTGCTTTGGCGGGAACTTTCTTTTTGAATAGTTTGTTTGTGATCCATTTACGGACTTGTTTGATTCCCCAAGAGGCGACAATTGGTTGGGCAATGTCCCACAACAGGGGAGCGAGCCCTTTAGCGATTGAGAAATAGTCTCCTATACCGATATTGATGGGCGTAGCGACATTCTCTTTATTATCTGTGGCGCTTGAATCTTGGCTTTTCCCTTTACCCTTGTTGGGTGAGGATGAGAATAAGATGGACGACAAGCCGGAGAGAAGCAGGCTGCCGGCATTCTCCTGAATGTATGCGAAGTGCTCATTCAGCTTGTGTTCCTGTGTCTCGCACGCCTTAGTCAACCGTAATTTCTCCATCTGGAGTTTTTCCAGAGGGGTCTGTTGATTGCTTGTCATTTCTATCATCGTTTATCATTAAAGCTTCAATGATCTCGTCCTGTATTTTAGAGAGGATCTTTTCCTTGCGCCGGACAACGCAATAAATAATAACCGCATACATCAAAAATACGCATGCGAATCCGCCAGCGGTATTATCGAAAACGTCGCCCAAAAGGAAACCGATGGCCATGAATATAAAAAGGATCGCGAACAGGATCAGGAAAACCATGATCAAACCATAAGAGAGAACCGCGGTTACTTTCCCGGTTCTCTCGTATGTGTTCAGTTTCAGGAGTTCCATCTTGAGTTCCACGTAGGTGGTCAAGTCTTTCTTGAGCTCCTGGAATACCTTGCCGGTCTCTTTCTCCATGTGGGATTATTCGCTTACGACCTCTTCAGCGGGTTTTCCTGCCTCTTTGCTCTCTTTATATTTTGCCAAGGCTGAGTTGAAACCCTCTTTTACTTTACCAACGACACCGTTGAGCTCCTCGAGCAATTGCTCTCTCTTGTCTGTCGCTGCCAAATAGCCAACTGCCGCACCTACTGTCGCACCTACGATAAAGCCTAATAATAATTTAGAATCAACGTTTTTCATAACTTTCCCTTTCTTTTTGAATTTATAGTTTAAGTCGATTTTTAATAATCACAAATATAGTGTTTATATTTTATCTCCTATCTTTTTTGTTGTTTTTTTTCGAAAAATGTTATTCTTTGACCATCTTGATAGCGGCCCAGCCATTTTTCTCCTTTTTGTCCGTGTATTTCAGGCCGTGCCGAGCGCCTTCCTCTATTAAAGCAGGAATGTCCTCTGGATAGAATCCGCTCATGAAGAGCTCAGATCCAGGGTGCATGGCTGTGGCGTAATGTCCCATGTCGGCCAAAAGGATATTGCGGTTGATGTTGGCGAAGATGACATCGAATGTCCCATATTCGGCAATTCGCTCGGCACCACCCAAGGCGACTTCGATATCAGGGGTCTGGTTGATCCGGATGTTCTCGAGCGCATTGTTATAGGCCCATTCGTCAATATCGATGGCTACCACTTGGCCCGCTCCTTTCATCTTGGCGAGTACGGCGGTACCGCAACCCATGTCAAGGAGTTTTTTCTCAGTCAGGTCGAGTTCCAGCATAAAGGTGATCATTTGATAGGTTGTCGCATGATTGCCCGTCCCAAACGCCATTTTGGGATCAATTAATATATTATAGGTATAGCCGGGCTCCGCTTCGTGGAAGGAGGCACGGACTACGCATTCTTTCCCGATATGGATAGGCTTGAAATAGTTTTTCTCCCATTCCTCGTTCCAGTCTTTGCTCTCGACATATTGGGCTTCATGTTGGAAGGTGATTTCTCCGAGTGGGAACGTTGCCAGTTTTTGTTCCAGTGTCGTCTTGTCATAAGAGGATTCCGGCACATAAGCGATCAAGCCGTTCTCGTCGCTGGTGAAGCTCTCAAAACCGATTTCGCCCAGTTCGGCTGCGAGGATATCATTGACCAGGGCGGTGTCCAATTCGGTTTGATAGGTGAATTTGACTTCGTAATAGTTCATCGTCTAGTCTCCTTATTTTTGGATTTGTTTTCGCGAATATAATGATTGTTTTCGCTTTCATCAGGTTTTCGGGTCGCTCTTTAGCATGGATTCGGGGAATATCTGACCAGGTTCAACTTGGTGCTGGCTTTGAGCTTTTCCTGAATAAGGAAAAAGATCTAAAAAAGGAGGATAAACTGTTGCTCGTTAGAAAGTAAATGATTACTTTTGCGCCTGATTTTCCTCATAGGTAAAAAAGTGGAGCCGGAGACGGGTCCCACCTTCGGGACATAACCTGTTAATAGATATAAAAACAGATGTACGTAATCGTAGAAATTAACGGACAACAATTCAATGTTGCTGAGGGCAAGAAGTTGTTCGTGCACCACATCCAAAACGCGGAGAGCGGTGCTGTTGTAGAGTTTGACAAGGTATTGTTGGTTGACAACAATGGTGAGGTTAAAGTTGGTGCACCGACAGTAGAGGGCGCTAAGGTTGTATGTGAGGTACTTACTCCGCTCGTAAAGGGTGATAAGGTGTTGGTATTCCACAAGAAGAGAAGAAAAGGATACCGCAAGTTGAACGGTCACCGTCAGCAATTTACGGAAGTAAGTGTAAAAGAGATTGTTGCTTAAGTAATTAGAGGAGATTTAAGACATGGCACATAAAAAAGGTGTAGGTAGTTCTAAGAACGGTCGTGAGTCACACAGCAAAAGACTTGGTGTGAAATTGTTTGGTGGTTCCTTCGCTAAAGCGGGCAACATCATCGTTCGTCAGAGAGGTACGGTTCATCATCCGGGTACTAACGTAGGTATCGGTAAAGATCATACTTTGTATGCTTTGGTTGATGGTATCGTTACATTCCGTAAGTCAAAAGAGAACAGATCGTTTGTCTCTGTACAGGAGGTTAAGGCTGAGGCTTAATCTTGGGCAGTAGACTCTTTCTGAGAGAAATAAGAAAGCCTGATCCCATAAGGGATCGGGCTTTTTTATCTCTTGAACGGAACAGAAGTGGAGCGGTATAAATCACGTACGTGTGGCCTCTCATGTACGTACGTGTAGTTTCACGGTAAAGTATGTGTAGGCTGACACGTACGTATGTATCGCTCGATACATACGTACGTGGTTATGTCCGGTTAGTCAGCAGGTGATTCGAGGATTGGATGAGACTTCTCAATAGTCTATGCGCATGGTCCAAAAGCAGATTGGCTCTTTTTCTCCAAAGCCGTTGAGTCAGGATGAGAATCAGGAATACCGTGCCGAAAATACAGATTAACCCGAACAGCTCCTTGAGACTGGTCAAGGTGGTTTGTCGCATGACTTGGGCATATAACTCTTGTATGGTGACATCCGGTGCCCATTCTTCTATCTGGTCCATATTCCGGCTGATAAGCCCGATGTTTTCTTGGGTCAGATAGCGCATCCGATAATTCAGGATCGCGGTTCCCAATGGGGTGGCTATACTGGTCCGGATGAAGCTGAGGACACAAAGTGCCTGAAAAAAGTGTTTGAATGGAACACTTTTCGCGATGTAGATGGTCAAGGCGATATACAGGATGCCATGTCCGACCCCTTTCAGGAAATTGGGCAGATAGAGGCTCTCAATATTCAGGTTGGGATGAATCAAGAAATACATATAATATTGGTAGGCGACCACAAGAATGAAACCGACCGAGATCAGAAGCTTATAGCCTTTCCTTAAGATAGCCTGGCGATAGAATACCACGCCAGAGCCTGTTAGAATTCCGACAAAGACATACCAATTGAGGGAAACGGCATTGAGGGTATCGTATTTCAAGATGGAAAGCATGAACTGGTTTTGCGGGACCGATGAGGTGGTCAGGAAAAAGCAGAGCATGAGAAACAGGAAGAGGATCGTGGGGAAGTTCCTGTAGTGGAGTACCGCTGGATCAATATAGGGGCGGCGTATCGTTGACATCCGGTTGATGTTGATAAGCAATGAGATGATGGCTGTAACCATTCCGATCCGGATGGGTATACCGTCGAGCCAGTCGTAATATTCCCCATAGATACAGATATAGACTACCGAGAATAGGAGGACTCCCCAAAGACCGCCTCCAATCCAGTCTATGCCATAAAGAGGCATTTTCCTTTTTGCCCGGAAGGGGCGAGTCAGCAGGAAGACGCAGAGCCATACAACGCATAATAACCCGATCACGAACCAATGCATGTACCGCCAGTTACTCCAGTCGCTGATGTGTGTGGCGACCAATCCCGAGAGTTGTATGCTTTCCAGGACGACAATGTAAATGACCGGATAAAAGACGGAAAAATTACCGGAAGGAGTGACGCTTAACCGGGTGTTCGAGAAGCACTCGAACGTGCCCCACATACCGATAGTCGTGGATAACTTGTAATTAATGATGTCTATCCGGTTGTTCGTGTTTGTTAGGCTCAGCTCCAGGTTTTGAAGCTGCAGCTCATAGCGGGTGATGTCGCTTTTCAGGGCGGTACCTTGTTTATAGGCGGCCTGCATCTCTTTTACGAGCAGATTCCCAGGAATGGGCCCGTGGGGGCGCGAGATGCCCTTTGAGGGCTAAAAAGTGGCCTCGCGGCGGCGCGAGGCCTATTTTTAGGGCTAAAGGAGGGCTTGGTCCAGATGGGGGCCTCGCGGGGACGGGAATCCGGTGAGGCCGCCCGCTTCCGATTTCCCCTATTATGCCAGAAGATGCAGTATGGTGGTGGCCGAAGAGGAATTTATCTTTAAACTTCGCGGAAAAGAGGATAACAAAATGAGCAAGATAAGTTTTTTGGGGAGCGTGACCGATAGCGACGCTCTGGGAAACAGGCGTTGGCGGATTGTCTCGACGCTGTTGTTTGTCGTTTTCTCGTTGGCGCTCCTGGCGCGTTACGGGTATGTCTGGAAATGGGTGGAGAGCCTTTCGCTTTTCGTGCCCGATCCGGTTTTCTTCCGTTCGTTCCTGAATAATCCGGGTGGTATGCTCGCCTATGCGGGCGCTTTCCTGACACAGTTCCTCTATTATCCCTTTTGGGGAAGTTGCCTGCTGGTCCTTTTGCTTTTAGGCACGCAACAATTGACCTGCAGGCTTTTCCGTCTGGAGGGTGTCAGCTATCTCTACTCGTTTATCCCGTCGTTCCTCCTGTTGACCGCGGTGTTGGATCTGGGTTATACTTGGGCGACGCTAAAGGCGCCGGGCCATTTCTTCATGCCGACGCTGGGCGTGATTTTCGCTTTGTCGTGCCTGGCCCTTTTCCGTTGGGTGAAGGTTTATTATGCCCGTTTGGTTCTCTTGCCCGTGATCGTCGCCCTATATCCATTTTGTGGTTTTTATGCACTGTTCGCCGCCGGGCTTTGCCTGATTGATGAATGTGTGAATCGTCCGGGCAAGAAGAGTTGGGTGGTGGCTTTGGTTGGTGTCGTATCGATAGTCCTTTTCCCGAAGCTCTATTATTATGGTTGGGGCGCGACGGAGCAGGAGTTATCTCGGCTTTATGTGGCGGGCTTGCCACCTTTCTATATCCGGAAGGCGGAGTTTATGCTTTGGTTGCCTTTCTTGCTTTTGCTGGCTTACTATTTACTCCTTTCCCTTGGAGCGTTCACCGCGGGTGTGGCGAACCGTTCTTCCCGTTGGCGGGCGAGTGGCTCGTGGGGGCTTTTCGTGGCGGGTATGCTCTTCACGTTGTGGCAAGCTTATGGCAATCCGAATTTTGAGGCGGGTGTCCGTTCCTCGCTGGCTATCGAGGCGGGCGATTGGCAAGAGGCTGCCAAGGAGGCTGGTCGGGTGAGGGTCGGAGCGACCCGCGACGTGGTGATCAATGGGCGTATGGCCGACAGTTATTTGGGTCGTCCGGTCTCACAAGATCCCGTACCGATGATTCCCGCTACTTATAAGGATTCCCGGCAGGGATTGCTAACCTTCATGCAGCTGTGTGGCTTGAACATGAATTATTACAGTGGCCAGACCAACATCTGTTACCGCTGGGCGGTGGAGTTGTCGGTCGAGTACGGCTTCCGGATCTCTTACCTGAAATTGCTGGTCAAGTGCGCGCTCCTGAACGGGGAGTACGCTCTCGCCAGGAAATATAATGACCAGATTGGGCAGACTCTGTTCCATAAGGATTGGGCTGAGAGATATGGACGCATGATCGATCAGCCGGAGCTGATCAGTCAGGATCCGGAGTTTGCCCGTATCCCCAAGGATCCGTTACCCAACCGTTTTGTCGAGTGATCAGGGCTCGTAAGTCGCCCGCCGGGCTGGCGCCTCAATGGCCTGTTGCCAATCCTTGCGGCTGATGCTGACCGGCTTCACCATAAACTCGGGCACGTTGTACGACTTGAACAGCTCTTTGTAGTAGGTCGGTGATTCTTGCGGCACGATGAAAGGTTTGCTCGCCTGGCCATCCTTGAAGTGGCAGATGTAAGGCCGTGTATAAGAGCCGTCGTCACGTCGAGAGCTGAATACGATCCAGGAACCATCCGACGACCAGCTGTGATAACTGTCGGTCGACGTACTGTTCGCTTCGTCGAGTGGACGTGTCTCGCCCGAGGCCAGGTCCATCAGGTAGAGATCGCTGTCGTGGTGCCAAATGTGGAATGTCCCATAATCTCCCATAGTGAACAAGAGATACTTGCCATCGGGCGAGACGCGAGGGAAAGTCGCGCTCTTGCCTTGTCTGGAGGCCGCCAGAACCGTATCGGCCGTAGCGGAAAAGGTGCGGCTCTCCGGATCGAATGTCTTCCGGAAGATATCGTAGTGGAACTCCTGGTAATGGTTGAATAACGAGTCCTTCTCCATCGGGACGCCTTCCGGATAGCGGGCGGAGACATAATAGAGCGTCCGTCCATCCGGGCTCCAGGCCGGGAAGGTCTCCAGCTCGTCGGGCTTGTCGCTGATGGTCTTGACACTGTTGTTCTTCGTATCGTAAAGGATCAGGCCCGAGGCGAGGTCCATGACCTCCACCTTTTGCCGGTCTTTCGAGTGGAAATGCTGCCGTGTCGAGTTGGTCGAGTAAGCGATCAACGGTAAGGTCGGATGCCAGGCAGGATAGACACCGTCAAAAGGACTTTTCTCCGATTTCAAGTCGACCTTTCGGACGCCATCTTCCGTTGCCAGAAGAGAGCCACCTTTATAGCCACGCACATGAAATTGCATATTGCCGCCCCGGTTGTAATCCTGATAAGCGTGGCAATTGACGCATCGACCCCGTTCCTCCTCAACCGGACGGCCATTGTTGATCAGCGTACGCTCATCAAAGCAGGTCAGGTCTCGCTGGCAGAGGCTCATGTTCTCGTAAAAGACATAAAGCGGCTCAATCAATCGGTAAGAGAGATAAGGATCAATCGCCTCTTGGGCGATGAGGTTTTTGATGGTCCGGTATCGGTTCCATGTGCCCTCTTTTTGGACATAGATATCGATCGAGAGCGTATCGCCCCTGTTTCCATCCAAAAGCCTATGCCATTCCTTAAGATTCCATTGGATTACCTTTCCACTAGCGATCAATTGTTCACCTTTTGGAGCAGAAGCAACCGCGATGAATTGCTCGCCATCTACCTCGATCTGGAAGTTCATGGGCGCGATGTTGTGAGGAAGCGTAATCCCTGAATAATCCGGATAAATGACCGGGCTTTCCTCTTTTTGTTGGAACTCTTGAGGCGGGTTTATGGCGCATCCCGTAAGCGACAGGAGTACCGCAACCGCAACCGAATGGTGAAAAGGCGTTTTCATGATTCTATTCTCTTTGATCCGATACGCGAATGTAAGCAAATCTTTTGGGCTTTTGATTTAAAATCCTTTTATGGATAAAAGAGGTTGGTTTAGGTTCTAAAAAAATCGGCCAACAAGTTAAATGCTTGTTAGCCGATTATCCTTCTTACCCGTTTTTTCAGGTTTTTCTTATAATTCGTCAATAGATCCTCTAACTATACCTCTCTTGGAGTTTTTGATGAAGTCCAGGATCAGATCCCGTTCCTCACAAGGCTCATATTCCGTCTCGATCGCCTTGAGGGCATCCGTGTTGTTCAAGCCTCTCGTGTAGAGCGTACGGTAGATATCTTGGATCAGGTAAACTTGCTGGTTCGTGAATCCACGGCGGCGCAATCCGACGATATTGATACCGCAATAGACGATCGGGTCACGACCAATCAACGTGTAAGGCGGGATATCTTTGCCGATACGAGATCCGCCCTGGATCATCACGTGCTTGGAGATCCGGGTAAACTGGTGCACGAGGCTTCCGCCACTGACGATGGCATAGTCGTCGATCTCAACTTCACCCGCTATTTGTGAGGCGTTACCAATAATGATATTGTCTTTCAAGACGCAATCGTGGGCAACGTGTGAGTAAGCCATGATCAGGCAATGGCTGCCGACAACGGTCTTACCACGTGAAGCGGTTCCCCTGTTGACGGTTACGCATTCGCGGATCGTTGTATAGTCGCCAATTTCCGCGGTTGTGATCTCTCCCTTGAACTTTAAGTCCTGTGGTATGCCAGCGATTACCGCTCCGGGGAATATCTGGCATCCTTTGCCGATTCTTGCTCCATCACGAATAACGGCATGGGGATGGATGTAGCATCCGTCACCGATAACGACATCTTTCTCAACAACCGCGAACGGGTCGATCGTCACCCCTTCCCCGATTTTGGCTTCGGGATGTACAACGGCCAATGGTGATATATTCATAATCAGATTTTATTTGTTTTTAATGATTTGAGCCATAAATTCCGCTTCGCAGACAAGCTTGTCGCCGACGAAGATGTGACCTTTCATCGTAGAGATACCACGACGTATCGGAGCGAGCAATTCAAGACGCAGGATCAGGGTATCGCCTGGCACCACTTTTTGACGGAATTTGACACCATCTATTTTCATGAAGTAGGTCGAGTAGCGTTCCGGTTCCTCAACGGAGTTCAATACCAACAAGCCTCCCGTTTGTGCCATTGCCTCGATCTGGAGAACACCCGGCATGACGGGCTCTTGCGGGAAGTGACCCTGGAAGAAGGGCTCATTGGTCGTGATGTTCTTGACACCGACAATATAATTGCCTCCGATCTCGATGATCTTATCGACCAAAAGGAACGGATAACGGTGAGGTAACAATTCACGGATCCGGTTGATGTCCATGACTGGCTCGCAGTTCGGGTCGTAGACCGGTGCTTGCACCTCATTCAGCTTGATATCCTTACGGATGATCTTTGCCAATTGGTTATTGATCTTGTGGCCCGGGTGAGTAGCGATGATCCGTCCTTTGATAGGCTTTCCGATCAGGGCGATATCACCGATCAGGTCGATCAGTTTATGACGAGCCGGCTCATTGTCGTATACCAGCGGCGTATTGTTGATATAGCCCAGATCCTCGATGTGCTTGTGAGGCTGGTTCATCATATCTGCCAATTTGTCGAGAGACTCCTGTGGAATCTTTTGGTCGTAGATGACGATAGCGTTGTCCAGGTCGCCACCCTTGATGAGGTCGTTTTTCAGAAGCATCTCAATCTCGCGGACAAAGACAAAGGTCCGTGAGGCTGCCAGCTCTGTCGGGAATTCACTCAGGTCGTTCAATGTCGCGAATTGGTTTGGTAATACTGGCGACTTGAACTCGATGAGGACATTGGCGCTGAATTTGTCATCAGGCAGGATGATCAGTGAAGCACCTGTTTCCTCGTCTTTTACCTCCAGCTTATGCTTAACGATATAGAAATCCTTGGGTGCGTTTTGTTCAACAATACCAACTTTCTGGATACCTTCCGAGAAGAAACGTGCGCTTCCGTCAAGGATTGGGAATTCCGGAGCGTCTACCTCGATGAGGCAGTTATCGATACCGAAGGCATAGAGTGCTGCCATCGCATGCTCGATTGTTCCGACTTGTACATCCTTTTTTGTCAAGACTGTACCTCTGTTCGTGCAGGTAACGTTTTCCGCTAAGGCGTCGATAATTGGTTGTCCTTCTAAATCGACGCGTTTGATCTTGTAACCGTGGTTCTCGGCGGCAGGCTTAAAGGTGATGTGTATGTTCAAGCCCGTATGCAACCCTTTACCTTCGAGGGAGAAGCTGTCCGCCAACGTTCTTTGTTTTTGCATATCGTGTTATTTTTTTAATTCCTGTTTTAATCGCTCGATCTCTTTTTCCATCTGGCCGATCGTCCGATAAATATCGGGCAGGCGGTTGAAAATCGCGCTTGATTTCATGAAGTTTTTCGCGTGGATAGCCGGAGCGCCCAATACGGTCGTCGGCTCCTTGATGTCGCTGATGACACCGGATTGCGCGCCGAAATTGACATTATCTGTTATGTGGATATGACCAGCCAGCCCAACTTGTCCGCCAAACATGCAATGCTTGCCTACTTTGGTAGATCCCGCGATGCCCACTTGGGCGGCCATAACGGTATTATCGCCAATCTCAACATTATGGGCGATCTGGACAAGATTATCGATCTTCACGCCCTTATGAATGATTGTAGCGTCCATGACGGCTCTATCGATAGTCGTGTTGGCGCCGATCTCGACATCATCCTCTATGACAACTTTTCCCAATTGAGGGATTTTCTCATAGCTTCCATCCTTGGGGGCGAAACCGAATCCGTCGGCTCCTATAACAGCTCCGGCATGAATAATACAGTTGTTGCCAACGGAGCACTCTTCGTAGATGGTCGCATGTGGATAAACGATGCTGTTTTCTCCGATTGTGACATTATCCCCAATATAGGCCTGTGGATAGATTTGGGTTCCTTTACCAATTTTCACGCCATCTCCAATGTAAGCCAAGTGCCCAATATAACAATCCTCGCCGATTGTAGCGGATGGGCTGATCCATGCGGTTGAGTCGACGCCCTGTTTTCTTTTCTTGGACTGTTGTACCAAGGTAAGGAGCGTAGCAAGTGACGCATAGGCGTTGGGGACTCTTATTATTGTGGTACGCAGAGGATGCTCCGGCTTGAAATCATTGTTCACCAAGACAACGCTAGCGTTAGTCTCGTATATGTAATGCTCATATTTGGGATTTGCCAAAAAAGACAACGTGCCAGGCTTGCCCTCTTCGATTTTTGAGAAATCGTGCACTTTTACCATCGGATCTCCTTCAATGGATCCTTGCAAGAAGTGGGCGATTTGTTGGGCTGAGAACTCCATTTCTTTTTATGATGTTTTTTCCTTTAATATTCAAGAACCTATTTATTAGAGGTTATTCTTTGATAATCCCCTTTTTCGCTAAATATCCAGCCATTTCCTGTTGAACGGTATGAGCTGCTTCGCCTGCGACTTGGGCGAAAGACTCACTCTTGTCAGCGTAAATGATCGCTCTCGAAGAGTTAACCAGCAGGCCACATTGGTCGTTCATGCCATATTCTGCGACTTCAGCTAAGCTTCCACCTTGTGCGCCAACGCCAGGAACCAACAAGAAATGGTTGGGGGCCAATTTGCGGATATCCAAGAACATCTTGCCTTGTGTTGCGCCGACAACGTACATCATCTGCTCATCACTAGCCCATTCCTGAGATTTTTTGAGAACCTTCTCGAAGAGGCGTTCGCCATTCTCGTCGGTTGTCAATTGAAAGTCGTGAGATCCCTTATTGGATGTCAACGCCAAAAGGATGACCCATGCTTCCGGATAGATCAAAAACGGTTTAACACTGTCCTCGCCCATATAAGGGGCAACTGTTACGGCGTCAACCTTGATGTGATCGAAGAAAGAGCGGGCATACATCTCAGAAGTGTTGCCAATATCACCTCGCTTTGCGTCCGCTATAATGAATTGATCAGGATATTGCTCACGTAAATAGCTGACAGTTTTCTCGAAAGCGATAATGCCTTGTACACCCATGCTCTCATAGAAAGCCATGTTTGGCTTGTAAGCAACACAATAATCGGCGGTAGCGTCGATGATCGCTTTATTGAAAGCGAAGATTGGATCTTCTTCCTTTAGAAGGTGTTGTGGAATTTTCTTGATGTCCGTGTCCAATCCGACACAGAGAAAAGATTTCTTTCTCTTTATATTTTCAAATAACTGCGCTTTATTCATATCTTATTTCCTCCCTACTCGTTTTTATAATTCTGATTCTTTTAAACGTTCCGCATTTTCGGCGATGATCAGTTGGTCGATACATCCTTGGATGTCACCATCCATGAGAGCGGATAAGTTGTATATCGTATAGTTGATACGGTGATCCGTTATACGTCCTTGCGGATAATTGTATGTACGGATCTTTGCGGAGCGATCGCCTGTCGATACCATCGTCTTACGTTTGCTTGCGATATCGTCGATGTATTTCTGGTGCTCCTTGTCATAAATGAATGAGCGAAGACGTGTCAAGGCTCTTTCCTTGTTCTTGGGCTGGTCGCGTGTCTCGGTACATTCAATCAGGATTTCCTCAGTTACACCTGTGATCGGGTTTTTCCAGTTGTAGCGCAAACGGACACCCGATTCAACCTTGTTGACATTTTGACCTCCGGCACCACCTGATCGGAAGGTATCCCATTTAATCTCACCCTCATTGATCTCAACATCAAATTCGTCCGCTTCAGGTAAGACGGCTACGGTTGCTGCGGAGGTGTGCACTCGGCCTTGAGTCTCCGTTGCTGGAACACGTTGTACACGATGCACTCCAGATTCATATTTCAAGGTTCCATAAACTTTCTCTCCTGTTACCGTAAAGATAATCTCCTTAAAACCACCTGCGGCACCTTCACTGAAACTGGAAACGCTGACTTTCCAGCCTTTCATCTCGCAATATTTGACATACATGCGATAGAGGTCGCCAGCGAACAAGGCGGCTTCATCGCCTCCCGTTCCGCCACGGATCTCTACGATGGCATTCTTATCGTCTTGTGGGTCTGCCGGAACAAGCAAAAGCTTGATCTCTTCCTCAAGACCGGGAATACGGTCATTACAGGTATCCAACTCCTCACGGGCCATCTCACGCATTTCTGGATCTTGTTCAGAATCAAGGATCTGCTTCGCTTCCTCAATTCCATTTAAGGTTGCCACATACAAGTTGCGTGCAGCGACGATTTTCTCTAAGTCCTTATATTCTTTGTTGAGCTTGACAAACCGTTTCATGTCGGCAATAACAGCCGGGTC